>NZ_LWBK01000032.1:0-34672 GCF_001614195.1 Bacillus sp. VT 712
ATCTACCTTCACACATGACAAAACTAGTTTCCATTCGGCAAAGAAAGATGTTTTACGCAGAAAATGTTTTAATTTGCACGAATTGAAATGAGGATGAGTGAAAACACTATGATTAGATTGTGCAAGAAACACGTATTGTATGTGCAGTCAACTTTGTTACAACATTCATTTGGAGGTGTAAGAAGTGGCAAATAAGCATGAACAAAAACAGCCAAAAAACAAGCCTGAAACAAAAACATTTGGTGACCCTAAAAAATTAAACGGACCAAACCGTCCGTCTACGTAATATGTCCACCTAGATGAGGCTGGACATAAGTAATTCAGCCAATGATAAACCTGAACGATTGAGAGTTTCTCACTTTTAATCGTTCAGGTTTTTTGTTGATTGTGAAAACAATGTTGGAAACAGGGTGGAATGGAGCGTAGGACACTCGACTCCTGCGGGAAAGAGAGGGAAAACGGAGATCCCGCAGCGCAGCGAGGAAGCTCAGGTTCCTCCCCGCGGAAAGCGAGTGGCCGTAGCGCAATGGAACGAACGTGTTCAGACAAACTAAAGAGATTGGAACAGCTAGTGTTCGTCTATTAGAAGCAATCATTTTGTTATGTCCCAAACTCATCTAAAAAACTTCTTTATTCCTACCAAGACATGCAGCTGCTTCTGTTTATTTTGGTACCACTCCGTAATCGGCATAGGTGCGGATAAATCAAGACTCTTCATTAATTTCTTCTCTCTACGCTTTGAAATTCTCCACTGTCCCCTTTTTTTCTCATGATGTGGAACAATTGGAAAGGTCATTCGCAAATAGGGTGTGTCTCTTCTTTTAGACCGAAATACATACTGTTCATAATCAACGCGTGATCCCGTATGAACAGTCGACATTGAAAACTGAAGGAACTTTGGATACAAAGCTTGTGAAAACAACAGTTCACCGAGCTTTTTACCAAGCTTAATTCGCTCATCTACCTTGGTGAAGCTATGTACGGAGCACCCATAAATTTCACCTTCCATTGTAGGGAACAAAACGGAACTAAAATGCAAAGAGTCCTGAAAGTGAAATACTAAGCGATGAAACACTTTCTTCTGGTAGAAAGGATGTGCTATCACCGCTGGCTCAATAATATGCTGTTCATTAATAATGAGAGCATGCATAAGCTCAATTTCTTTCTTCCTTTCCCAAAAGACAGTCCATTTTTCGTACATGAACGGAGATACATCAAAATATTCAAGAAGGTGAAAATAAGACTTCTCGTGTTTTTTTGATATTTCATATAGCAGCAGCTGTGGAAAAGCGTCTTGAAAGATCAGCCAATTCGCTCGCTCGTACGTTAAAAACAATAAATCTCGCGTTTCTATAGATAGTAGCTCAGGAAACCACTTTCCCTGCAAGTCACACATATTCCAGCCTGCGTTTCGTGAAACCATGCTAGCAAGAAACGACCACTTTACTTCAGGATGATTATTGTAAAAAGTTGCGTAAGCTTCTGTTCTTGATATATTATCAATGTTCAACTGTTTTGTTTTGAGCCTAATTGTTTCCACTACTTGCTGTTCAAAGCTTGTCAACATGCTGCTTTCTTCCTTTACATTTGGTATGAACACGAAGTATGTTTTCATTCTATCTCAACTGAAATTTGGTATAATAGAGTGTGCGTGTGTGAAATTAAGTAAAGGAGTGATGTGCATGATTCGTTATCCTAACGGAAAAGCATATAACCCTGCTAAGCCTCCCAACAGTCCTTCCCGGGCGAAAGTTGAGTCCGTATACAGTAATCGAGGTATGACTTTGGAAGAAGATTTAAATGAAACCAATGAGTATTATTTAGCACAAGGAATAGCAGTGGTTCATAAAAAACCTACGCCGATTCAAATTGTGAACGTTGACTATCCTAAGCGAAGTGCTGCAGTTATTAAAGAAGCTTATTTTAAACAAGCTTCTACAACCGATTACAACGGCGTATACAAAGGAAAGTATATTGATTTTGAAGCAAAAGAAACAAAAAATAAAACGTCTTTTCCCTTGCGTAATTTTCACGAACATCAAATTCAACATATGAACCAGATCGTGAAACAAAATGGAATCTCATTCGTTATATTAATGTTTACTTCTTTGGAAGAAATATACCTTTTTGAAGCACCGTCCCTTTTTCCCTATTGGCAAGATATGAAAAAAGATGGACGAAAATCCATCCCAAAAGCCGATATTGAAAAAAAAGGACATTTAATCGAACTTGGTTACCATCCTAGAATCGATTACATAAAAACTATAGATAAATTGTATTTTTAAGAGTATGATATATATGTTTACGGAAATCATTCTCTTACAATTGTTTGAAAGGTAGGAGCTTTTATGTCAGATAATTATCGCTCGCGTGAAGAACGAAGACGAGCAATGAATGACAACAAACAAACGAACAAATCACAAGGAAACAAGAAAAAAGGCGGCATTTTCCGCAAGATTGTTGCTGCAGTTTTCATTTTAGGTATTATTGGACTGATAGCTGGTGTTGGAACCTTTTTCGCATTAATAAGCGATGCACCTAAAGTTGACGACTCTGTTTTAAAAGACTCGTTTTCATCTAAGATTTACGCAAACGATGGAAAAACGGTCCTTAAAGAAGTCGGAGGCGAAAAGCGTACATACGTACAATATAATGAAATTCCTCAGACTGTTAAAAATGCGTTCATTGCAACCGAAGATGTTCGCTTTTATAAACACCATGGAATTGACTTTTATCGAATTGGTGGCGCTGTAGTGGCCAACTTCAAAGAGGGCTTTGGATCAGAAGGCGCAAGTACCATTACGCAGCAGGTTGTGAAAAATTCATTTTTATCACCTGAAAAAACCGTAAAGCGTAAAGTACAAGAGATGTGGCTCTCTTATCAGCTAGAACGTAAATATTCAAAACAGCAAATTCTTGAAATGTACCTAAACAAAATCTACTTCTCGACTGGAGAAGTATACGGTATCGCCAAAGCAGCAGAAACATTTTATGGCGTGACTGATCTAAACGATTTAACAATTGATCAAGC
Organism: Bacillus sp. VT 712; assembly: GCF_001614195.1. Lineage (NCBI taxonomy): Bacteria > Bacillati > Bacillota > Bacilli > Caryophanales > Bacillaceae > Bacillus > Bacillus sp. VT 712. The sequence goes on from NZ_LWBK01000032.1 coordinate 3,032, forward strand.
CGCTATGCTCGCTGGCTTACCAAAAGCACCATCAACGTATAATCCGTATAAAAACCCAGAGAATGCTACAAAACGCCGTAACACAGTATTAAATTTAATGGCTAAAAACGGATTTATTACACAAGCAGAAGCAGATAAAGCAAAGCAAGTTGACGTGCAGGCAAATTTGGTTGAACAAAATGAGAAAACGTCAAAGTATGATGTATTCATCGACCAAGTAATTGAAGAAGTTCAAGAAAAAACGGATGCTAACGTCTCTTCTTCTGGATTAGAAATCTACACAACGCTTGACGTGGATGCACAGGATTATGTTGACCAATTAATGAATAACGAAATTGTCACCTTCCCTAACGATAAGTTCCAGGCTGGTCTTGTCGTGTTAAACAATGAGACAGGTGCAGTTGAAGCAATTGGTGGAGGTCGTAACCGCGTAGCTGGAGGCCTAAACTTTGCTACCGACATCGAGCGTCAACCAGGCTCAACAATCAAACCTGTTCTTGACTATGGACCAGCCGTTGAGTATTTAAAATGGTCTACCGCAGAACCAATTAAGGATGAACCACATCAATACTCAAACGGTACGCAAATTCGAAACTATAGCCGAAACTATAAAGGCTGGGTATCAGCTCGTGAAGCTCTAGGACGTTCGTTAAATATCCCTGCTTTAAAAGCCTTCCAAGCTGTAGGAGCTGATAAAGCACAAGAGTTCGGTGAAGGCTTAGGTCTTGAGCTTGGAGAATCTAGCGGCGAAAAGTTTGCCGAAGCGTTTTCTATCGGTGGATTTACTAAAGGTGTTACGCCTATGGAACTAGCCGGCGCTTATAGCGCATTTGCTAACGAAGGAATGTTTACAAAACCTTATACGGTAACAAAAGTAAAATTCTCAGATGGTACAGAGTTAGACCTATCGCCAAAACCGAAGCGTGCGATGCAAGACTACACGGCGTTTATGGTAACGGACATGATGAAATCCGTTGTTGAAGCACCGTACGGAACAGCACGTGCTGTACGTGTACCTGGCTTAGACATCGCAGGTAAAACCGGAACATCTAACTTTAGTGCCAAGGAAAAAGCAAGCTTTAATATTCCAGAAGGCGGCGTAAAAGATGTGTGGTTCTCAGGCTTCACGCCAAAATACACGGTATCAGTTTGGACAGGATATGAGAAAAATTCCGACGGCTATATTTATAGTGAAAACGAAAAAGCCATGGCAAAGAATATTTTCAAGCAAGTCATTACACACGTATCTCAAGGTGAAGAAAAAGGCAGCTTTAAACAACCTGATAGCGTGGTAAAACGTGCCGTTGAAAAAGTCTCAAGTAAAGATGTGAAGAAACCAAGTGGTGCAACACCAAAAGATTCAATCACGTATGAGTACTTCGTACGCGGCACAGAGCCAACAAAAGTTTCTCAAGTCTTTGTAGAAAAAGAGAAAGAAAAAGAAGAGAAAGAAGAGAAAGAAGAAAAAGCAAAACTTACAGCTTCCTTCAGCGAAGGTTCTAACGCCATTAACGTTAACTGGTCAGGTGGCGATGACGAAACGGAATTTACCGTCAATATGACCTCTTCTGATGGCGTGAGCCAAACGTTAGCGGATAAAGGAAGTGCTGGCAGCACCTCTATCCCATCACCTACTCCAGGTGCGACGTATAGCTTCATCTTAAGTACAAATAACGCCGGCAGCGCAAGTGCTTCTGTAAAGGTACCTCAAACAGCTGAAGAGGAACCAGAAGATGATTCGGAATCCGAACCGGGTGATGAAGAGCAAAATCCTGATGAAGGAACGCGCCCTGAAGATGAAAACGAAAACGATGGTGAAGAAACCGATCAGCCTGATAGCGAAGGTCCACAGAACCCTGATCAAGGTCAACAGCCTGATCAAGGTGAAACGGAGAACTCTAGTGAACCACCTAGTCAGCCTGGAAACAATGGCAATAATGGAAACGGAAATAATGGCACTAACGGCAATGGACAAGGAAACAACCAACAGCCTCCTGCCACTCCAGATCAACAAACTGAAAATGAATAAAATAAACCGCTCACGATGAGCGGTTTATTTTTTTAAACGTATACGCTTAATGGCATACTGCTTTTGCAATTCTGTATATAGTTCACTAAGTTGAACGAATGAGTGATACATTCCAGGCTTTTTCAACAAAAATAATACGCGCTCAGACGTGTTAACTGGCTTGTATGTTAGCTTTTGAATATTAGCTTCCAGTGCTGTAAGACCTTGAAGAGGTCCCCCATTAATCCAAAACAGCGCGCTTAAAAACCGTCCACTCCATTCAGTGACTATCTCTTTTGCGTTTGTCACTTTACGCAGAGAAAATTGTTCATGGAGAATTTTCTCTTGGGTTTTCCATTCTATAAACAACGAGGGGATACAGTCTTCTAGTGAATTCCACGGTGCTTCTAAAAGCCCTTCTTCTTTCGCTACTATATCATAGATAAAAATTGGTTGATGATGCGTTTTATGCCTTAGCAGAGGCGGCTGAAACGAAATAACATCTTGTGCGAAAAAAAATGGATCACGCTTAAATTCAGGCGGCACTTTAACTTTTGCTAACATGCTGACCTCTCGCTTTCATTCGCTTTTTTCCTTCTCGACACAGCTCTAATAATGGACAGGTTGGGCATTGCGGCGACTGAGCTTTACAGTGATAGCGACCAAAGAAAATTAAGCGGTGATGAGTAACTCCCCACTCTTCTTTTGGAACCTTTCGCATCAGCGTTTTTTCTACTTCTAATACTGAATCTTTCCACCGACAAATACCAAGCCTTTTACTAACCCGTTCCACGTGCGTATCAACCGCAATAGCGGGAATACCAAAAGCCACGGAAACGACGACATTAGCTGTCTTTCGGCCCACTCCAGGAAGCTTAGTAAGCTCATCTCGATCTTGCGGTACTTCACCGTTGTACTCATGAATTAAAAGCTCACACAGCTTTCGAATATTTTTTGCTTTATTACGATAAAGACCTATTGAACGAATATCTTGCTGAAGCTCTTCTAATGAAACAGCTAAATAATCCTCAGGTGTTTGATATTTTTGAAATAATTCTTTTGTTACTCTGTTGACAAGTGCATCCGTACACTGAGCGGATAGAGCAACTGCAATCACAAGCTCAAATGGATTTTTATGATTTAATTCACAGTGTGCATCAGGAAACATTTCAGCCATTACGTCTAAGCAGTGACGAATTTGTGTTAGATTTAACATAGCTTACTAAAACAAACTTAATTTGTTTTAGCTTTTCACCCCTTTTTATTTTGGTATGTATTATCATGCTAAAAAAGCTGATTCAACATCAGGCACGCCTGATGTTGAATCAGCTTTCCTCTTCCGTTAACCACTCTAAGTAATAGAGCATGTTACTTTACTGTTCAAGCCAGTTGAAAAATGGAACGGCTGAGGAATTTTGAGATTGAGAAGGCTTCTGATTTTTTGGTTGTTGATGTTGTCTAAATTTTTGACTATGCGCTCGTGCTTGATCAATAGTCTTAATGCCGTTTTTCTTCCACTCAAACAAGATGCGGTCGATGTATCGAAAGTTTAATTTTCCGGACATAACGGATTCACGAAGAGCCGTTTTAATAATGAGTGGGTCGTGATGATCTTGGTCTACCCACATAGCCAACGTTTCACATTCAAACGGCGAAAGCGGACGACCAAACTCCTTTTCAAAAATAGAATATAAATTTATCTCTTCTTGCTCCTGCTCTTGCTGCACTTCATTTTGATTTTCTTGCATTAATAAATTGATTAGCTTTCTCCAAAGCGGTTTAAGAGAATATTGCTCAGAAATAACCGAAGAGGAATCATCAAGCTGTTCGATCGTTAGAACACCTTTTTGAATAAGATTTCGAAGTACTTCCATACACTTCGTCGTGGAGACGCTCATTTTTGCAGAGAGATCATGTGGAGTGGGAAAGGATTCACCACTATCAATAAATACATTAAGATGCATCAGCATCATAAATTCTGTTTCGTCTAAGCCTAAATCGCTATAGTGATTAAACAATAGCTTTGGAATAGAAACTGAGCCTTGCTCAAACCATGCAATCATGTCATCTTTTTTCATTTTGGAACACCTCTAAAGTTAGTATATCACGAAGGACAGATGAAAACGAAAAACTGTTTACGAAAACTTTTATCAAAAAACAAATAAAAATCCACCGTTTTCTAAAAAGGGTGGACGTTTATTTAATGTGAAACAACATTCATTAGAAAAAGATGGCGTAATGCCACCTTTTTCTAATGAAATAATTTTACATCCGAAGTCACTTCGCTTCTATTAAGGATACAAACGGTTTAATAAGCGTGGGAATGGAATTGTTTCACGAACGTGTTCAACACCACTAATCCATGCTACCGTACGCTCAAGCCCTAATCCGAATCCAGAATGTGGAACTGATCCATACTTACGAAGCTCTAAGTACCATTTATATGTTTCTGTATCTAGCTCATGTTCTGCTACGCGCTGAGCTAGTAGTTCTTGGTCATGAATACGCTCTGATCCACCAATGATTTCACCATAACCTTCTGGCGCAATTAAATCTGCACATAACACTACATCTGCATTTGTTGGATCCGGCTGCATGTAGAATGGTTTTAATGACGTTGGATAGTGCGTGATAAACACAGGTTTATCATAGCTTTCTGCGATAGCCGTTTCGTGTGGTGAACCGAAGTCATCTCCCCACTGAATATCATCAAATCCTTTTTCATGTAAGAATTTTAGTGCATCATCATACGTAATACGTGGGAACGGAGCTTTAATTTGCTCTAATTTAGACGTATCTCGACCTAGTACATTTAACTCTAGCTTACAGTTCTCTAGTACTGACTGAACCACGTATGATACGTATTCTTCCTGTACTTTTAAGCTATCTTCAAATTGATAGAACGCCATTTCAGGTTCAATCATCCAGAACTCAATTAAATGACGACGCGTTTTTGATTTTTCTGCACGGAAAGTTGGACCAAATGAAAATACTTTTCCAAGTGCCATTGCAGCTGCTTCCATATAAAGTTGGCCACTTTGTGAAAGGAATGCATCTTCATCAAAGTACTTCGTATGGAAAAGTTCTGTTGTACCTTCTGGCGCGCTTCCCGTTAAGATTGGAGGATCTACTTTTGTAAATCCATTATGATTAAAGAATTCATATGTTGCACGAATAATTTCGTTACGCACTTTCATTACAGCGTGTTGACGCTTTGAACGTAACCATAAGTGACGGTTGTCCATTAAGAACTCTGTCCCGTGCTCTTTTGGCGTAATTGGATAGTCAACTGCTTCATGAATAACTTCTACATCCGTTACTGTTAATTCATATCCAAAAGGTGAACGTTCATCTTCTTGAACAGTTCCTGTTACGTATAAAGAAGATTCTTGCGTTAAGGCTTTTGCTTTTTTGAAAATATCTTCCCCTACTTCTGCTTTCACAACAACCCCTTGAATAAATCCAGAGCCGTCTCGAAGCTGTAGGAATGCAATTTTACCACTTGAACGTTTATTTGCTAACCAAGCACCGATTGTCACTTCTTTTCCAACGTGCTTACTTGCTTCAGAAATCGTAATTTTCACGATTAAAATCCCTCCAAAAAACTTACATCCTTTAATTATGTATGCCACCCTATTATACATTTCGACACTCACAATAACAAGTAACAATCATGGGAAACTTATGACATCACCAATAAAAGAGCGGCTTCTATAGAAGCCGCTCTCCATCACTTTATTTCATGTGTCTTGCCATAAATGACGCAATTCGCGCCACTGCTTTTTCCAATAGCTCAAGCGAAGTAGCATAAGATAAACGAACATTTTCAGGAGAACCGAATCCTGAACCTGGAACAAGCGCTACTTTTTCCTCTTCTAAAATCGCTTCTACCCAAGCATCAACTGTTTCAAATCCTGTTAGTCTAGCAGCTTCGATTGCATTAGGGAACAAATAGAATGCACCTTGAGGCTTTAAACAAGAAAAACCAGGAATGTCATTAAGTTGTTTATGCATTACGTTTAAACGTTCTTCAAAAGCTTTGCGCATCATTTCCACAGGCTCTTGCGTTCCGTTATAAGCTGCAATTGTTGCATATTGAGCAATCGACGTTGGGTTAGACGTGCTGTGACTCGCTAGATTCGTCATTGCTTTTATAATGGTCTCATTACCAGCTGCGTAACCAATGCGCCATCCTGTCATTGAGTGAGATTTAGATACCCCATTGATAATAATAGTTTGCTCTTTGAGAGCTGGTGATAATTCTGCAATCGAAACATGCTCTGCACCATCGTATACTAACTTTTCATAGATTTCATCTGATACAATTAATACATTATGCTTTAAGCAAACTTCACCGATTGCTTCTAGCTCTTCACGCGTATAAATCATACCTGTTGGGTTACTTGGTGAGTTTAAAATCACAGCTTTTGTTTTATTAGTAATCACTGACTCTAGCTGTGCTGGCGTAATTTTAAATTCATTATTTTCAGAACCTTCAACATAAACCGGTGTACCTTCTGCTAGCTTTACTTGTTCAGGATAACTTACCCAGTAAGGAGTTGGGATGATCACTTCATCTCCCTCATCTAAAATTACTTGAAACAATGTATACAAAGCATGCTTTGCACCTGAACATACAATAACTTCAGATGGCTTGTATGTTAAGCTCTGATCACGGTTAAACTTTTCAATAATTGCGTCTTTTAAAGGCATAAGTCCACCTGCAGGCGTATACTTTGTTTGGCCTTCATTCATTGCTTTTACAGATGCTTCTAATATATGCTGCGGCGTATTAAAATCTGGTTCACCTGCACCTAAGCCAATGACGTCATGTCCTGCGGCTTTGAGCTCTTTTGCTTTGGCTGTAATAGCCAATGTCGATGATGGTGTTAAAGCTGATACACGTTTTGCTAATTTCACTAAAATCTCCCCCTATGAACTACGGCTATAATCAGCTATGTAAAGCTGATTATAGCAACAATTTTGCTTCACTCTAAGGTGCAAAGCGTTTTATAACACGTATGTGTAAACATACGTTATAAATAAACTCATTCAGGTTTTGTTAAGCTATAGCGCTTCATAAACTCCCCGCTTGTAAAATCAAGATAGTAGTAAGTTAAATGTTTTTCTTCTTGATCAATATACGTAACTTCCCATAGCGGCTTTTCATTTTCAATTCCTAGTCGAACTGATTTAATTTCTTTTGGATCTCGGTCTCGCTGAACAATCTCTATGGCTTGTTCTTTTGTAATTCCATCTGCTACTTTTTTTAGCACCGCTTTTTGCTTTTGACTTTTTGGAACCCAAGCGATAACATCTTCGTTTTTATTGTTAGTACCTTCTACTACATAAAATGTATGATCTCCAAAATATGCTTGTGTACTCGTCACAGATTTCAGATTAAAATCTTCTTTTGCCTTGGCTGATGCTTTTTTTTCGTCAGCTTGTACATCGTTTACAGCCGCTTTATAAATTGAATGGGTTTGCCACCCTGCTACTAAACATACAACAACAACAATTCCAATAAACCACTTTTTCATTTTATCCCTACTTATGTACGATAAATCGTAAAAATTGCTTTACTTTGATCTTCTTGGTCTAACGCTAGGCCAAACATCAAATCTTTCTTTTTTAACGTTCGATTTAAGCTGTCCACAATTTTATATAAATCAGAAGAATGCTCAATACGAACGGTTGATAAAACTTCAATTTTGCTTTCCATGCTGTTCCTCCTCTTACCAAACACCTCTAAATGAAATGATTATCTGTTTATCATAACACACGGCTTGGCTTTTGGGCTATTGTATTCCCCACCTAAACATAAAATCAAACTGAGAGAATTCGTTCCGCTCCCTCTAAAGCCTCTCTATTTTCATTATAATTATCTCTCTTTCTTTTGCAAAAGAAATTTAGGTAGTCTTCTTAAATTTCATGACGTCATAGATGGTAGGTGACATTTTAATAGAAAGCGATTCTCTTTTATTTGTATCGTATAACTCAACCCATCCATCCGTTAATCTTGATACAAGCTCAGGATGAATAGTACGGTCTTCTTTTGAGAATAAAACACCAATCTGAGGGTTTAACTGCTTTAAAAACGACTCAGACAGCGGCTCACCTTCACCAAAATTTGCGAGTTTAATCAAGTCTATTTTTTTTAATGGCTTCATAAGCAAATGCCTCTCAATAGTAGATGCTGAGTTACTCATATAAAGCATTTGATGCTCGCCGAATGCTATTATCAAATCCATTGAGGGTGAATTTACTTCCTCATGATAAAGAACAGATACATGAATATGCTTTGATAGCTGATACACATCCCTACCTTGCCACATGCGAATATGTTGACTTTGTAAATCATTTGAGCCTTTAGGCAAAACTACTTCTTCCACCTGATATTTCTTTGTAACCCAGTCTACATTTCCGTTGTATTTCTCGCTTTGCTTTGTAATAATCACTTGGTTAATTTGCTTAATATGATAAAAATCCAGCCAATACGCCAACTCTTTTCGCGATTTTTTACTACCTGTATTAATGAGAATAACTCGATCCGTTCCGTCTTGCAAAAGCGTAGCTTCTCCATCGAATAAAGGAAAAAAAGAAATTGCTGCTTCATCTTCTTTAAGGCTAAAGTCCACTTGACTAGCCCCTTGCACGGTAGAACCGTTGCTAAAAAAGCATAAGCATACCGCCCATATTAACATATTTCGTTTAATCATATTAAACACCCTCACTTCCTGTGTTTTCCACTCTTAGCGTGTACATCTACAAGAAGAGCTATGCAAAAAAAGCTTTAGCACTGAGTATGCTAAAGCTTTTTTGACGTCCACCATGCTTCAAAATCATGAAGTGCTACCGAAAATGACTCACTTACGATATCTACATCCGGCAAAGAATGAAGAAAATGAGAGCCATACATCGTTGTAATCATACGATTATCTAAAATAAAGATAGATCCTTTATCTTGCTTGGTTCGAATTAGTCTTCCGAATCCTTGCTTGAAACGAATGACAGCCTGAGGTAGTGAATAGTCCATAAATGGATTTTTCCCTTCTTTTCGGAGTTGCTCAAATTTTGCTTTTAGAAATGGATGTCGTGGTGACGCAAAAGGTAAGCGAACAATGATGAGACTAGATACTAATTCACCAGGAAGATCAATGCCTTCCCACAAGCTGTTCGTTCCTAATAAAATCGATTGTGAAAACTGCGCAAAGTCTTTTAATAATCGATTTCGATTACGGGTTGTGACTCCTTGACCAAGGATGACAAATTCCTCTAAATCATTTAGTTCTTTCATATACTGATACGTCATTTTTAACATTTCATAAGAGGTAAATAGTACAAGCATGCGCCCTTTAGTAATAGATGCGATATCTAAAATACTTTCTGCCATAATCGCACTATATTCTTCAAGCGTTACATCATTTACAGCTGGCATATCTTTTGGGATATATACTTTTGCCTGGCTTCGATAGTCAAATGGAGACGGTATCGTCATTTGAAGTGGTTGAAAATCATATAAACCAAGCTGTTCAATAATATATGAAAAAGAATGATTGACCGTTAGCGTAGCAGAAGTTAGTATAACGCTTTGCTTTTTCGCAAAAAACGTATCTGCTAACGTGTCCGCTACCGAGAGCGGTTGACGATATAAAAAAGTAGCGTTTGCCGCTCCTTTTGGCTCTATTTCAATCCACGTTACCTCTTCAAGATGCGGCTGGAAGAAAAAGTCCGCAAACTCACTCGACAGATGATGAAATTGTTCAATTGCGCTTGTTAACTCATGAATATGGGACTGTTCCCTTTTTGTAAGCTGCTCCTGATAGGAATCCATCACCTGAAAATCAGCATGTAAAAGAGATAGAATATCGTTCATTAAAAATCTCACTCGAGATGCCTGTTCCTGGATGGTATGCCAATGAAGAGTATTCTCTTCTTGAACATTATAGCGATAGCTCACTCGCCCAATTTCACTATCCGTTTGCTTATTTTTTTTCATTACATACGCATGGACAAGACGAAATAAGTCATCACACTCAATGCGAAGCTTTTCTAGCATTTCTTCTAGTTTTTTCGTATTTAGCCTTATATCATGTTTTTGACAAAGCTTATGTACTTTGTTTAACAAACCTTTATCGTCTAACAAGCCAATCCTGCTCAACAAGGCATGAATGGAAAAGTAATCTAACCTCCCTCCAAGCTCTTCGCTTGCAATCGTGTCGAAATGATGCGCTTCATCAATTACAACCTGTTCATAGCTTGGAAGTAAGTTCCGCTTACTTACAACGTCTAACAAAAGAAGACGGTGATTTGTAATGATAATCTGAGCTTGTGCTGCACGCTCCTGTGCACGATTATAAAAAGAATGTTGGTTCCACGGATGCTTAAAGTCTAAGTGGGAAGGATTGCTTTCATTCAGCTGTTCCCAAAATAGTTTTCCACCTGACGGTAAGTTGATTTCATCAACATCGCCTGTGTCCGTCTCCGTCAACCAAATCAATAGCTTTGCTTTCGTTAGAATAACATCATAGTTATGGTTGCGCTCTTTTAAAAACTGATTAAATTTCCGAATGCTAAGATAATGTTCACGCCCCTTTAAAACTGCTGCGCTTAGCTCAAATGGCATAAGCTTTTTTAACATTGGTATATCTCTTTCCATTAGCTGTTGTTGTAACGTTACAGTATGCGTTGAAACAACTACTGGCTTTTTATGCTGTTGAGCATAAAAAGCAGACGGAATTAGATAAGCAATCGTTTTTCCAATACCAGTTCCCGCTTCAATAAGCGCGTGTTCGTTATCCATTAAGCTCTCATGGACTGCATTCATCATTTTTTCTTGACCCGTTCTCTTTTCAAATGAGCTAAACACTGATGCTAAAGTTTCCCTTTGTTCTTGAAACTCCTCGTATGTAACAAGAACTTCCGATGGCTTCACAACAGGCCTTTGCTTTCTAAGCGCTAAGCCATGAACAAAATCATAACCTTCATGATAATCATCTTGCTTTTCATTCATTATACCTTGAATCAACTCACCAATCTCACTTTTCAAATGCAAAGACAGTGTGTATAGCTGCTTTAATGTTGCAAGAGGAAGACTATTTAATTTTTCCATTAATAGAAGTAAGATCTTCGCCGTCACTTCAGCATCACTGTCAGCTTGATGAGGCTGATCATGATTTAAATTTAAATATTCAGCCAGCTGATTGAGCTTATACCCCTCTACTGTAGGGAGAAGCATACGCGCTAATTCGACCGTATCCACCGTGGATGGATACAGCTTATCATACCCGCTTTGAGCTAATGATTCCTGTAAGAAATTAAGGTCAAAAGCAACGTTATGTGCTACAAAATAAGCATCTTCTAACAGTTCAATAATTTTCTCGGAAATATCCTCAAACGTCGGGGCATCTTCGACCATTTTTTGATGAATATTTGTCAGTTGTGAAATAAAAGGAGGAATTGGTATATTGGGGTTCAAAAACGTTGAGAAACGCTCAACTATGCGACCGTTTTCAACAACCACGGCTGCAAATTGAATAATTTGATCTCCTTGTTTTGGAGAATGTCCTGTCGTCTCTAAATCAACAACAACAAAGCGTTTATTCATCATCATGACCTCACCTGCCTGTTCTTATAGTATAAAAGAAAATACATGCTTCTATACGAAACTACTTATGTAGAGCTTATATTCGCTCAAAAAAATCCCCCTCGATTAAGGGGGATAATATTATAAAATTGTACCAGCTGGCTCTTGTTTAAGCAATTGTTTAATTTTGTTGTGTTCATCCATAATGGCTACTGTTGGATGGTGATCAGCTACTTTTTCTTCAGCTACTAGTACATAAGAGATAATAATAACAACGTCTCCAGGCTGTACAAGGCGTGCTGCCGCACCATTTAAACAAACAACCCCGCTGCCTCTCTCTCCCGGTATAACATACGTCTCTAAGCGAGCACCATTATTATTGTTTACGATTTGCACCTTTTCATTTGGCTGGATACCTACAGCCTCAATTAACTCTTCGTCAATCGTAATACTTCCTACATAATTTAAATTTGCTTCTGTTACATGTGCTCTATGAATTTTTGCATTCATCATTGTTCGGAACATCGTGAAACCCTCTTTCTATGGTCAAATTTCCATAATAATATTATCAATTAATCGAGCTTTAGAGAATTGTATAGCAATTGCAATAATAAACTGCCCATCTAGCTTGTCTAAAGGCTTTAGCTCTGGGTAAGAATAAATTGCTACGTAATCTATTGTACCGCTTGTATTCTTTTTAATCGTTCTTTCAATTTCCGTTTTAACCATTTCAACGTCACGTTCGCCACTTTCAATTAACTGCTTGGCTTTTTGCAAGCTTTGATATAAGGCTGGCGCTTCTTTACGTTCAGAATCTAGCAAGTTTACGTTTCTTGAACTTTTTGCTAAGCCATCTTCTTCACGCACCGTATCAACTGCCACGAGCTCAATTGGGAACTTAAAATCAGTAATCAATCCATGCACCACGGCTACTTGCTGAGCATCCTTTTTCCCAAAGTATGCTCGGTTTGGCTGCACGAGATGGAATAGTTTTGTCAGCACTGTTGCAACACCGTCAAAATGTCCTGGACGCTTTGCTCCACAAAGTACATCCACACGATCAATAACCGATATGGAAACAGAAGCTTGACCAGGATACATTTCAGCTACGCTTGGATAGAACAAATAGTCAGCTGCCTCTGCTTTTGCCAAGCGTTCATCACGTTCAAAATCTCGTGGATACGTATCAAAATCTTCGTTTGGTCCAAACTGAGTTGGATTAACAAAGATACTTAAAACCACAATATCATTCTCAGCACGTGCCTGCTTAAGTAATGCGAGGTGACCTTCATGTAGAAACCCCATCGTCGGTACAAATCCAATTGTTTTGCCTTGATGCTGAAGCTTGATTGAAAGCTCCTGCATGTCTTTGGCAGTAGAGATTACTTTCATCTTACTTACCCCCATATAAAGCCGTTAGCTGTTCATCATTCATGGTAAATGTATGACTCTCTTCCGGAAATTCACGAGCTTTAACATCATGCACATACTGGGACAGACCTTTTTTTGCAACGTCTCCAATGTTACCAAACGGCTTAACAAATTTCGGAAAGCGCTCAACCCCATACGTCAATACATCGTGATAGACGAGCACTTGACCATCTGTTTCCTTTCCTGCTCCAATTCCAATAGTTGGAACGCTTAGTCTGGTAGAAATATCTTTAGCCACCTGTTTAGGTACACACTCTAAAACCACTGCAATTGCACCAGCTTGCTCACATTTCACGGCATCTTCAATCAACTTTTTCGCTCCGCTCGCTTCTTTACCTTGTACCTTATATCCCCCAAGAACTCCAACAGACTGAGGTGTTAAGCCAAGATGAGCGATAACCGGAATTCCTGCTTGGGTTAATTCTGAAATTGTAAAAATAACGTCGTCTGCGCCTTCTACCTTTAGAGCATGCGCCCCACTTTCTTGCATAATTCGAGCGGCTTGTTTCATCGTTTCTTCTCTTGAAATATGATAAGACATAAAAGGCATATCTGTTACGATAAATGTATTAGGCGCGCCTCTTTTCACCGCTTTTGTATGATGAATCATATCATCGACCGTCACTGGAATCGTTGAGTCGTATCCTAACACAACCATTCCTAATGAGTCTCCTACTAAAATCATGTCCACTTCTGATGCTTCCGCATATTTCGCAGACGGGTAGTCGTAAGCAGTAAGCATCACAATTGGTTCTTGTTGCTGTTTCATTTTTAAAAAATCCAGCTTCGTTTTCAACATAAATCTCCTCCTATACTAGAGGAGATGACAACGCAAAAAACCTTCTTACACTAAAGCGGAAGAAGTTTTTTGACAAAAGTAGTCTATAGCTAAACAGCGTGCTTAAACGCACACGCTTGTCCTTATATATTGTCATCCCTCTGTCCTAGTCTTTTTTAGATCAAGGCAGTTCGTAAACGATAAATTATAAAAAGAGTATCAGGTGAAGTTCTGTCGATACTACCCTGATACTCGTATTATAAAGAAATATTCTTACATTTTCTAGTTTTATTTCGAAGAGAGTTCAATATCAGCGGAATGAATGTGATGAACCGTTCCATTATCGTCCTCTAACAGCAGGACGCCATCGTTTGTAATCCCCTTTGCATGCCCTTCAATCGTTGCTTTTAAAGTGCGTGCAATAATCCGCTTTCCAATGCTAATAGAATAAGATTCCCATAAATGCTTTACTAATCCAAAACCATTTTCCAAGTAATCTTCATACAAAGATTCCATCTTTAAGAAAATCGCTTGCATAAGGGCTGCGCGATTCACTTCTTTTTGCTCTTCAATTGATAAAGAAGTAGCCAAGTGTTGAATGTCGGAATCAAAATGTTCTAGCTTTTGATTGACATTGATTCCTACCCCAATAATAACAGAGTGAACTTGCTCAACATCAGCTTGCATTTCAGTTAAAATTCCTACTAGCTTTTTATTGTTCACTAAAATATCATTTGGCCATTTGATATCAGGTAGCACATTCGTTACTTCTTGTATCGCTTGTACAATCGCTACGGCGGCTAATAGGGTCAGCTGTGGTGCATGCTGTGGTGGAATGGCAGGTCGTAAAATAATGCTCATCCATACTCCCGTATATTTAGGAGAGTACCATTTGCGAGCAAGGCGACCTCGACCAGCTGTTTGCTCTTCCGCTACAATCACCGTTCCTTCTACAGCTCCTTCTTGAGCAAGACGATGCGCAATTTTTTGTGTTGACTCCACGGTTTCCTCATAGTGAAGGTTTTGACCAATTTTTTTCGTATGCAGGCCAAGAAGCAGCTCGTTTGTACTTACTTTATTAGGCTTAGTGACAATACGATAGCCTTTCTTTCGAACAGCTTCGAGTTCATAACCTTCTTTTCGTAAGTCTTCAATATGTTTCCACACCGCCGTTCTTGAACAGCCTAGCAAGTCGCTAATGCGCTGGCCAGATACATATTCACCCTCTGCGTTTGTAAACATCTCTAATAACGTTCTTCTAATATCTGTTTGCAAGACTGAATCCACTCCTTTATCGACGCTTTGCTATTTTTTATTTCACCATTTAATACTTTCATTTCTATGGTTTGTAACAAGGCTGAAAGCCATGGACCGCCCTTACGATTTAGCCACGTCATAACATCTTGCCCCGTGATGGCAAGCTCTTTCATAGAGTGAATAGGAAGCTCTCGATAACGAGAAACAAGCAAGGTTGTATGCAGATAATTAGTACTTCTCACTAATTGCAAAATTCGATTTACTCTTAAAGAAGACTCTTCTCCAAGTTTATACATCGTTTCTTTTGACCAACCATTTTTTAATACGTCCTCAAGTCCACCAAGCTGAAGCTTCACGGATTTTATTTGTCGATTAGCAAGCTTCCATTTACGTAAAAATGGATCTAAATCAACGCCTAGTAAATAAAGAAGAAGCGTCCAGCATTCCGATATATCTTCAAGCATCATCCAGTCGTATTTACACAAGCGTCGAAAAGCTTCTTCACCAATATCTAATCCCGGCAAATGCTCATATAATTTAGTGTCTGCTATGAGCGCAAGAGCTAAAGAGGGGCGTTTACCCAAAAGAAGCTTCTCAAACTCAATGGTAATTCGTTCAACTGATACGTGCTTCAATAGATTTCCATGCTCTGAAATAGCTCTCTTCGTTTTATCTGAAATAGAAAACGCTAGTTGACTCACAAAACGAACAGCTCTCATCATTCGCAGCGCGTCTTCATGAAAACGTTCTTCTGGATTCCTTACCGTACGAATAAGTTGGTTACGTAGATCCTCTCTGCCATTAAACGGATCAATAATTTCACCTTTTTCATTCATAGCCATAGCGTTGATGGTAAAATCACGACGTTTTAGATCTTCCACCAGTGATGAGATAAACTGAACAGATGTCGGGCGTCTAAAATCTGCATATTCCCCTTCTGAACGAAAGGTAGTCACTTCATATTGCTCTCCTTCATGAAGCACCACAACGGTCCCATGCTCAATCCCCACATGAATTGTTTTTGGAAATAGACTCATAACATCGTCAGGACGAGCAGATGTCGCGATATCTACATCACCTACTTTTCGCTGCAAGATCATATCTCGAACAGCACCACCAACAAAATAAGCTTCGTGTCCGGCTTGTTGTAGTGTGTGAATAATAAATAATGGATGGATGAAAGGCTCTTTCATAATATCCTCCATTCCTTAACGTTGTAAAAGATTGTAATAAAGCTGTTCATATTGGTTTACAATCTCCGTTGAATGAAATTTTTGATTCACTGCCTGTAAAGCTCCTCTGCTTATTTGTTGATGAAGCTGTTGATCACTTAACAATTGCACTGCTTTACTCGCAGCTGTTTCAACGTCCCCTAATTCACAAATATAACCTGTTACACCATCTTCAATAACCTCTGGAATACCACCGATTCTTGTGCCAATACAAGGTACGCCACAAGCCATGGCTTCTAGTAGTACGAGACCAAAACTTTCTTTTTCAGAAAACAGAAGCTTTAAATCACTAATGGAGTAGAGCTCCGCTACATTATCTTGCTTCCCTAAAAACAGTACAGCATCCTCAAGGTTCAATTCTTTTACAAGCTGACTTACATTTCTCATATCCGGACCGTCCCCAACGAGCAAAAGCTTAGAAGGAATGCGCTCATGGATTTGTTTAAACGTACGCACAACATCTTGTACTCTTTTAACTTGACGAAAATTTGAAACGTGAATAATGACCTTTTCATCGTCTGAAATACCGTAGTCCTGCTTTAAATTACCAACATCTTTACGATGGTACTCTCGCTCATCGATAAAATTATAAACTGTACAAATATCTTTATCTGGATTAATGAGCTGATTCGTTTGCTCAATTAACGCATCAGATACCGCAGTTACACAATCCGATTTTTCAATTGCAAATTTGATTAGTTCTGTTAAAGACGAGTCTTCTCCAAGAACCGTAATATCCGTCCCGTGAAGCGTCGTTACTATTTTTAGATTTGGTGACACCATTTGCTTAGCTAGAAACGCACACACCGCATGCGGAATGGCATAATGAGCATGAATTAAATCTAATTTCTCACGCTGTGCAACTTCTGCCATCTTACTTGCTAGTGCCAAATCGTAAGGTGGATACTTAAATACAGAATACTGGTTCACTTCTACTTCATGAAAATAAATATTTGGATATACCTTATTTAAACGAAAAGGCATACTTGAGGAAATGAAGTGAATTTCGTGTCCCTTTTCTGCAAGGAGCTTTCCTAATTCAGTTGCGATGACACCAGAACCACCAACTGAAGGATAACACGTGATACCAATTTTCAATTTCATCTACCGCCACCTACTAAATCATCATAAATAAGCAGCGGCTTCTTAGAAAGAAAGCCTTCTGCATACTGAACGCCTACTTCTTTTCCAAACATGCGCTCTCGGCTTTCAACTGTTTCTATATACCCGTTGACCAACGGCGTCTCCACGCTTCCTGCTTGTTTGATGAACTGACTTTCATAAGCTTGTAAGCTTTGCTTTTTCTTTTCAAATGTATTCGTTACATCAACAGCAAAATCGGGTTTATGAAAACCATTAATCATATAAAAATACAGTCCATCCGGTCGATGAGACCCCACGTTTTGCTCTGCCGTATAGTTGCGAATTCCAGCTGAAAATACGGCTTCTTCCACTAGGCGCGCGCAGTTTCCATGATCCGGATGACGATCATCAAAATAAGGAGCAAACACAAGTTTTGGCTGATATTTGCGTATTACCGATACAATTTCTCTAATGTAGGATCGCTGTAACAAAAGTCCTCTATCCGGCATCTGTAATTGAACTCGCTTGTATATACCAAGAAGTTGTCCCGCCTTTTCAGCCTCTTGTTTGCGTAGCTCTACCGTTCCGTTTGACGATAGTTCTGCTTCTGTCAAATCACAGATAACAACTTTTAAACCTTGCTCAGTCATCTTGGCGATAGTGCCGCCCATGCCGATTTCAACATCATCAGCATGAGCTCCAAAAGCAAGAACATCTATTTTTTCAATCATTTTATTTCACCCTATTGTTTTAAAATTGAACGCCACTGTAAATCTCCTCGCTCTAAACCATGGATTAAAACCTCAGCTGTTCCCATATTGGTTGCGAGTGGAATAGCATACACATCACATAGGCGCATAAGTGCTGATACGTCTGGCTCATGAGGTTGAGCTGTAAGCGGATCACGAAAGAAGATAATCATATCCATTTTATTCTGTGCAACAAGAGCACCAATTTCTTGGTCTCCACCTAATGGACCCGATTGAAAACGATGAATCGATAATCCTGTCGCTTCAGAGATTCGCATTCCCGTTGTACCCGTTGCAAAAAGCTCATGGTTCTTTAGAATATGTTGGTAAGCAGTTGTAAATTGAACCATGTCATTTTTCTTTTTATCATGTGCAATTAATGCTATTTTCATATATGACTCTCCTTACTCAATAATATTTTCCAAACCATATACAAGCGTATCAATATTTATTACCGCTTCAACCGCGAGCTTCACGCCAGACATGAAGGACGCACGATTATACGAATCATGACGAATCTTTAATCCTTGTCCAAAGCCACCAAATAATACTTCCTGGTGAGCAATTAATCCTGGCAAGCGTACGCTATGAAGATGAATGCCGTCATATGTAGCTCCTCTTGCACCTGCTAAAATTTCTTTTTCCTCTGAGTGACCTTGCTTTTTCGTTTCACGAACTTCACTAATGAGCTCTGCTGTTTTTAACCCTGTTCCAGAAGGTGCGTCTAATTTTTGATCATGGTGAAGCTCAATAATTTCAACATCGTCAAAATATTTAGCTGCCATTTGAGAGAACTTCATCATTAAAATAGCACCAATCGCAAAGTTTGGAGCAATGATACAGCCAATTCCTTTTTCTTCTGCTAATTCTTTTAATTCCGCTAAATCTGCTTCGGAAAAACCTGTCGTTCCGACTACTGGACGGATGCCGTATTCTAACGCTTTTTTCGTATGTACTCTTCCAATTTCAGGCGTTGTTAAATCAACTAATACATCAGCTTCAACAGTTTGGAAGCATTTTTCAATATCTGTAAAGATAGGAGCTTGAACATTTGGCATTCCTTCTAAGTCGCTAATTAACTTCCCTTCATGAATACGATCAACAGCAGCTACTAATTCAAACGCTTCTGTTTCTTGAATTAGGGTCACAGCTTCTTTTCCCATTCTCCCACGAGGGCCTGCAAGTATAATTCGAGTTTTTTTCATGTTAATTCTCTCCTTATTCATCAATTTTTGTCCAACGATCTTTATCCCGCGTATTAAATTTCTGCATAACGCGATTATGTGCTTCTTCTAAATCAATATTTAACGAATTGGCAAAGCAAATTAATACAAATAAAATATCGCCCATTTCTTCTTCAACTGTCCGCTCTGCTTCTGTTGTCTTTTTAGGCTTTTCTCCGTAATAATGATTAATTTCACGAGATAACTCTCCAACTTCTTCAGTCATACGAGCCAACATCGCCAAGGGGCTAAAGTAGCCTTCTTTAAACTGTCCAATATATTGATCAACTTCAGCCTGCATAACCTTCATTGATTTATCTGCCATATGTATTCACCTCTTTACCTTCTATGCCTCTCTCATTGCATAATAAGTATTTACCTTTTATTTTTTTGTACATTCAACTTCATATTATAACATCTCTTCCCTAAATTTCTTAATAGAAAAGTTTGATTAACAAACATTATAAATGAATAAAGCTATTCTCTTTAGCCGTGCATGATTCAATATTTAAACGTGTATGATACAAACAAAGCGCTTTGGACGGTTCATTTGGACGATGACATTTCTCTTATCCATTTAGTATGATAGGAAAGAATGTATTCATGTTTATAGAAGGAGGTTTTCTATTGTGAAAGGACTAAAGTTCAAGAATATCTTTTTTATTTTGTTAGGTTCGGCTATTTTTGGATTTGGACTTGTGAATTTTAACATGCAAAACAACTTAGCAGAAGGCGGTTTTACTGGTATTACACTGCTTTTATACTTTTTATTTAACATCGACCCTTCCTATTCAAACTTAGTGCTTAATATTCCACTATTCTTTGTCGGATGGAAGCTGTTAGGACGAACCTCATTTTACTACACCATACTAGGCGTTATCAGCCTTTCTGTTTTCTTATGGATTTTTCAGCGCTTTCCAGTCGATATGCCTTTAAAAAATGATATGACGCTTGCAGCTCTATTTGCAGGTGTATTTATTGGAGTGGGGCTTGGAATTATTTTTAGATACGGAGGGACAACGGGTGGAGTTGATATTATCGCTCGTCTCGTTCAGAAATATATTGGGTGGAACATGGGAAAAACAATGTTTTTATTCGATTTTCTTGTTATTATTACCTCTCTTATCTATTACCTAACCTATACAGAGGCAATGTATACGCTCGTAGCCGTATTTGTCGCTGCTAGAGTCATTGATTTTATTCAAGACGGAGCTTACGCCGCAAAAGGAGCAACCATTATCTCTGCTCGTAACGAAGAGATCTCAGCAAAAATCATGCAGGAAATGGATCGTGGAGTGACTATTTTAAAAGGCCAAGGATCCTATTCTAAACAAGAAACTAACGTATTGTACTGTGTTGTAAGTAAAAATGAAGTCTTTCGATTAAAACAGGTCATCACTTCTGTTGACCCATACGCGTTTGTAGCGGTGAGTGACGTTCACGATGTACTAGGTGAGGGTTTTACATTGGATGAAAATAAAAAGCCGTTAGAACGTTAAATCGTACATACAAAATGAGGGTGGGACATAACAAAACAAATTTCCAAAAAGACGAACACTCGCTTTTCTCACCTCTTTACGTTGTCAGAACAAGTTTATTCCATTGCGCTACGGCCACTCGCTTTCCGCGGGGAGGAACCTGAGCTTCCTCTCTTTCTCGCAGGAGTCGAGTGTCCTACGCTCCATTCCATCCTGTTTTCACAATCAACAAAAAACCTGAACGATTAAAAGTGAAGAACTCTCAACCGTTCAGGTTTAATATTGGCTGAATTACTTATGTCCCAGCCTCATTTCAATTAATCTTCGTTGTTCATTCCTGTGTAAATTAAGATTAAACGCACAAGCTCTAGTACTGCAACCGCTGCTGCTGCAACGTATGTTAAAGCTGCTGCGTTTAGTACTTTTCGCGTCTCACGCTCTTCGTCGTTGCGAATTACACCGCTTGATACGAGAAGGTTCATCGCGCGATTTGAGGCGTTAAACTCAACTGGAAGCGTTACGACCTGGAATAAAACTGCTGCTGCCATAAACACAATCCCTAGCAACAATAGGCCGCTCATCTGAGCAAAGATACCAATCATGATTAAAATCCATGAAAAGTTTGATCCGATGTTAGCTACTGGTACTAAGGCATGACGCATGCGTAAGAACGAATAGTTTTCATCGTCTTGAATTGCGTGCCCTACTTCATGGGCTGCTACCGCTGCGCCTGCTACAGATGTTCCGAAGTAGTTATCTTCAGATAATCGTACTACTTTTGAACGTGGATCGTAGTGGTCAGACAACACGCCGCGAACTGGCTCAACTTGAACGTTGTACAAGCCGTTTTCGTCCAAGATACGTCGTGCCACTTCAGCACCTGTCATTCCAGAAGAACTGCTTACTTTTGAATATTTTTTATAAGCACTTTTCACTTTAAACTGTGCCCAAATCGGCACTAAAATAATGATGAGAAAATAAACCAAAAACCCCATATGCACACTCCTTTACTTGTATGGTTGGTACATTTTCATTTTAGACAATTCGAATATGTCCGTCAATCATTTCGCTCCGGCTCAGCCTTGCGAACACGCTCTGCTCGATACTTACGAAAACCAACATACGATAAAGTAAATACAATAATACTTCCTGTCGTAATCATGACCCATATAAGTGATGGATCTACCTTATCTTCTTTTAAATGTTCAAACAGAGACTGAAAATCTTCTTCTGCTGCTACTAATTCTTGTGAAGACATCACCATTGCATCATCTTGCTTTAAATCTTCAATATGCTGTTCAACACGTTCAATATCCTTATCATCAACATCGACTTGAACACTTGGAGAAATCAATTCATAGGCTTGTAGTAAACTTTGAAGCTCTTCTTGATACTGCCCATCTTCACCTTTTGATATACTCATTTTCATATCTTGAAACGTGGTAATAACTTCTTTTTCCATTTCTGTCCAAAGAGGTTGGTATTCACTTGATAAAGCATCAACTAGTAACCGAAACTGTAATGCTGTATTTACAGGGTCACTATTTTCATCGTCCAGTGCTCTTTCAACATTTTGAGCTGTTACTACCAGCACTTGATACTCTTTAGTGGATAAATCTAAATCATGTATATTTACGCTTGAAACTTCATGTGAAAATTGTTTCATTAAATCACGCGCTTCATCATATTTTTCCTGCTGAGCAAGGTCTAATGTTTCATCAGCAAGTTCATTTAACTTATCCCAAGATTGCTGTGTAGCCGCATTAACTGATGTTGTTAATAGTAAAAAAATAAGCATGGCGATGACAGATATTTTCTTGTTCATTCTTGTCCCTCCTCTAGCTTCTATTAGAAACTTATGAGGAATAGGACAAGAGTAGACCTATTAAATCCCTACTTCAAAGGGGTAATAAAGTTTTGCGTATAAAACTTTTCATACACGCCAACACCAAGATGCGTAAAATCATTATTTAAAATCGCCTTACGGTGACCTTCACTATTTAACCAGCCTTCAACCGCAGCAGGACCATCCGTATAGTTAGATGCAATGTTTTCACCAGCTGTTCGATACAAGACGTCTCCTTTTTGCAGACGATTTCCTAGATCTCCTTGAACTGGAGACTCATGAGCAAAATATTCTAAATCGCTCATTTCTTTGCTGTGTAAATAAGCTACTTTCGCCGTATCTTCATCCCACGATAATGCCTCTTTTCCATGGCGCTTTCTAATAACGTTCGTCAAGTCGATAATTTGTTGAGAAGCTCCATCTTCAATCTCTTTCCACTCTTCTTGAGAAAGTGATGGTACTTCAGGGAAACTCCCTCTATACATTACTTCATACGGCTTTTGCTTCATTAAAGTTTCACTATCCATGACGCGGATACTTGATAATGTATTTAAAAATTGATCAAAATAAAGCTGGATATATACACCATCATACTTTACTAATGGGCGCATTTTTAAATCTTCGTCATTGAGTTGAAAACGATAATAATCGAGCCCTTCTCTCAATTCAACTTCTCGCTCAATTTTAACAGCTTTGGCTACTTCAGATCGAGATTGACCAATCACAAATGGTGCGGTATTTACGTTTTGACCAATAGAATACACGCTCACCACTCGGTCACCATCTATCCCTACCTGCATGTAGGAATGATCATCGGTTTTATACACCCACCAATCATATCCGTAAGCAGAAGGATCAACACGGGTTGGTTCTCCATACATTCCCATGACTTGTTCAGGATGTAGACCAATCAAATCAATAACGTTTTCCCCTTCTATTTCTGGTGCAGCCGTTTCAACCGCACGGTCATTTATAGTCTCATTATTTGAAACCTCTTCCTGTGCTGATTCATTTACATACTGCTCCAATAAAGGGATATATTCATCAGCGTATACAAATGCAACGATTAACACGAGAACAAATATAACTTTTTTCAGCGTCAGTTCCTCTCCTTACATCTTCAAGAGTTCGTATAGTTATTATACATGTAATGACGTGAAAATAGCTAATAAAAAAGCTATCAACACCCTTTGGTGGCGACAGCTTTTCCTGGATTAATGAAGTTGATTGGAAATACGAGAAAGAGCTTGACCAGCTTGTTCATCTGTAAAGCGATACGTAGATAAATCTCCTAAAGCGACAACGCCAATAAGCTTGTTTCCTTCTACAACTGGAAGCCTTCTGATTTGATGATTGGCCATAATTTCCACAGCTTCTTCTACCGTTGATTCGCCCGATACCGTTACTAGTTTATCACTCATTACCTCGGTTACTTTACTGGAATTGGGCTTCTTTTCAGCAATACCTCGAATAACTAAGTCTCGATCAGTTATTAATCCAATTAATCGGTCTTGATCAACAATTGGAATACTACCAACGTTTAATTCTTTCATCTTTAATGCAACTTCGTATACATTATCTAACGTGGTACACGTTTCAACGTCTGTTGTCATTACATCACGAACACATTTCATAGAATCTCCTCCTTTACATTCAACGTTATTTTGACCGTTTTTCAAAAAATCTTTCACGTTATTTACAATTTCTTGGTCTTTTCAACTGAAAATCTGGATAAACATTGCAAGTTTTATCCAATCATACTATGATGAAAATGGGAGAAACATTTGGTTTAAAGGGGGAACTGTAATGAAACTAGAAGATATGGATTTTACTGATGTAAGAGTTGATTTAGAGCATGCCGATGAGATTATGAGCCGATTTGGACTAGTGCGAGCTGGACAGTGGGATTACGAGCGGGTAACATATGATCGCAAGTTTGAAATTCAGCACCATACCTTTTATTTACGCGTACAAGGATATGCTGCTGAAGGGGACATTGGCGGCAGGCATGCGTTGATTCAATTTATGACGCCTCTGCTTGGCAAACACTATTATCCGCACGGCGTAGAATATGGAGAAGAAGAAAATTTCCCTTCTACACTGGTTGATCAATGCAAGCGAATTTTAAGCCAAATTCATTCCGAACTTCAAAGCGTTCAGGCTTCCTAATAAAAAGAGTGCTTACAATCCTGTAAGCACTCTTTTTATTGAGAAGAAATCGGAGATGAAGCATCATAACCTGCATCAAGTTCCATTTCCTGCTTCTTATCTTTTTCACGCTCTTTCTTCGCCCACCGGAAAAAGGTGTAGCCAAGAATAATCCCATATACAATCTCTTGAATAATTTTCATGATGACTCCCCCAAGCTGCTGGTCTTCTACCGGAGGCAATACGTTAAACATTTCTGGGGCTAATGCGCCCATCGCTTGAATAACATCCGGGGATACGCAAAGGGCTAAAGCATTCACCCACGCCTGCGAATCAGTATACGTGGCATATAGCGACGTATCAGCAAATATAATTAACGCACAAGCAGGCGTTAACAACATCCCATCAGCAAAAATGTAGCCAATTTTTTTCACACCGTTTAACGTCTGATACTCCTCCAGCTTGTTTAAAAGTGGCCACCACATGCAAAAAGAAGCTATAAACAGCAAAATGCTAATAATTGCGTGAAGCGTCATATCTGTCTTCACAGTGTCAAACACAAGCGGTATATGATAAAGAGAGAATAATCCGTTAAAGACAAGTAAAGCAATGAGCGGCTTTGTTAAAAAGTGAAACACTGGCTTAATGCCTTTTTGATGAATCAGTAATCGCGCCATCCACGGCGGTATTCCCAGAATAAGTAAAGGTGGAATAGCTAAATAAACCAGCGCCATTTGGGCCATATGTGCACTAAACATCAAGTGCCCTAGTAAATCTAGCGGACCGCCTTTGCATATGTATAGCAGCGCCATTCCAAATACAAAAAACGCTTTTGTTTTACGATCAACTTCTTTACTTCCTTCAATTTTATATCGATACGGACCTGTGAACAATAAATAAACAACTGTCACCGCACAAATAACGAAGAAAAAATACGGACTCCATAACGCTTCGAATCCAAACATTCTTAAATTATCAATCACAATCCGTCCCTCCTTTACTCAATTGCGAATAGTACATGCTTGAAAAGAGCTAGCAAGCGCTAGCTCTTCTTTACTTACCACCAAATAATTGTAACAAATGCCCAAACCGTTATAAGTGCTACAAGCACTCCTGAATATAGAAACATCGTTGGCACTTCATGTCCTTTATGATTCATATGCATAAAGTAATAAAGCTGAAAGATAACTTGCACAACTGCTAACAAAATAATAACTGGTACGGTAAACCATCCGCTAAAGCTATCGCTCCATACGGCAAAAAAAGCTATGAGCGTAAGGAAAATCATTAACGCAAACGAGATTAACTGCATTCGCATGTCTTCAGCGTTTTTCTTCTTACGATACTGTAAGTCTACCTTTGGGTTACCTGTGTCAGAATGATTTGTTGTCATCTCTTCATCCCACCATTCCCATTAAGTATACAACTGTAAAAATAAACACCCATACAACATCAATGAAATGCCAGTATAAGCTTGCTACATAAAATTTTGGCGCATTGTATAGACTTAAGCCACGCTTTGAGTTACGGATAAGCAATGAGCCAATCCACAATAATCCAAACGTTACGTGCGCTCCGTGCGTTCCTACCAAGGCATAAAATGCAGATCCAAACGCACTGCTCGTAAACGTATGGCCTTCATGAACATAATGCTTAAACTCATAAATCTCTAATAGTAAGAAAGCGAACCCTAACAGCCAAGTAATCCACATCCAAAGCTGCATCTTCTTATAGTTAAAGTTCTTCATATGATACATTGCATATACGCTTGTTAATGAACTTGTTAATAAAATCATTGTGGCAATAAATACAAGCGTAATATCAAATAATTCTTCTGCTTTTGGGCCTGTATGCGTTGAATTTCTCAACGCTAAATACGTTGCAAACAACGAAGCAAAAAGTACGGTTTCTCCCCCAAGAAAAAGCCAAAATCCTATGAACTTATTTTTCCCTTCAAGGGTTGATTTCTCAGGCGAATCTGGAAAAGTTTCAGGCGTTAATTTTTGTTCTGCTTCCATCTTTATTTCGCCTCCTCATCAAGCAAATCTTCTTTATGAATATGATAGCCATGATCATCAATCCACGAACGGAAGAACATAGAGATAAAGGTAATCACTAATCCTATAATTCCAACTAGATCTCCCCAGCCATGGTCATTGCGGAACAAAAAGCCAAATGCTGAAACAAACAGACCAAGAGAAATAATAAACGGAATGATTGATGAGTTTGGCATATGAATATCACCAAGCGGCTCAGCAGGCGTAATGCCCTCTTTGTTTCCGGCACGTTTTTCTAACCAGAATGTGTCTAATCCACGCACAAGCGGCGTTTGTTTAAAGTTATATTCTGGAGGCGGTGATGAAATCGCCCACTCCAGCGTACGACCTTCTCCCCACGCATCGCCTTCTGCTTTTGGTCCATTGATGCTTGTTTTGATGACGTTGATAATCAGTACAATGGTTGCCAAGGCCATAAAAATGGCTCCAGCTGAGCTGATTGCATTTCCAAGATCCAAGCCCTGTCCTGGTAAAAAAGTTGCTACACGACGAGGCATACCCATTAAACCTAAGAAATGTTGAATAAAGAACGTTAAGTGGAAACCGATAAAAAACAGCCAAAACGTAATCTTGCTAAGCGTTTCATTAAGCATACGCCCAAACATTTTCGGCCACCAAAACGTGGCTCCTGCAAATAGAGCGTACACAACTCCACCTACAATAACGTAGTGAAAGTGAGCAACAACGAAATACGTATCATGGAACTGATAGTCTGCTGGTGCCGCAGCAAGCATAACACCTGTTACACCACCGATAACAAACGATGGAATAAACGCTACAGAGTACAGCATTGGTGATGTAAATTCAATGCTTCCTCCCCAAAGTGTAAACAACCAGTTAAAAATCTTAATTCCTGTCGGTACAGCAATTGCCATCGTCGCTACTGCGAAAATTGCATTTGCGATTGGTCCAAGGCCTGTTGTAAACATATGGTGAGCCCAAACCATGAATCCTAAAAACCCAATCAGCACTGTTGCAAATACCATAGAAGAGTATCCGAACAGTCTTTTTCTTGCAAACGTCGGTAAAATTTCTGAAAAAACTCCAAAGGCCGGTAAGATTAGTATGTATACTTCTGGATGTCCGAAAATCCAAAATAAGTGTTCCCAAATAATTGTGTTTCCACCCATCGTTGGATCAAAGAAATTCCCACCAAACAAGCGATCAAAAATCATTAAAAATAATCCAACAGTTAAAGCAGGAAATGCAAATAAAATAAGTGCTGATGCCACAAACGTAGTCCACGTAAAGAGGGGCATTCTCATGTAAGTCATACCAGGTGCTCTCATGTTAATAATTGTAACAAGAAAGTTAATACCCGCAATCAGCGTTCCAGCACCGGAAATTTGCAGACCTAATGCGTAAAAATCAATTCCGTGTGTAGGCGATGCTAGTGATAGTGAAGCGTATGATGTCCAGCCTGCATCAGGTGCTCCACCTCCTATAAACCAGCTTAAGTTTAGAAACAATCCACCAAAAGCAAATAGCCAAAAGCCAAGTGCGTTTAAAAATGGAAACGCTACGTCACGAGCGCCAATTTGAAGTGGCACAACTGCGTTCATTAGCGCAAACAACAGCGGCATAGCTGCTAAGAAAATCATCGTTGTGCCGTGCATTGTTAAGATTTCATTATATGTTCCCATCGCGACAAAGTTATTTTCAGGAATAGCCAGTTGAATTCGAATAAAAAGTGCTTCGATTCCTCCAACTATGAAGAAAAAACCTCCCGCAATTAAATACAAAATGGCGATTTTTTTATGGTCAACGGTTGTTAAGTAGTCCCATATTGTCGCCCCTATACCCCTTTTTTGAGTGAGCGTACTCATAGCTAGACCTCCCCTTTTGAAAGCTAATTACCGTTTATTTTTCTTTCAGCTCCAATAAATACTCGGTTAGCTGATCGACTTGTTCATCTGTTAAGTCAGGATATGTATTACTCATTTTGTTTCCTGGCTTAATTTCTTCAGGGTTTTTGAGCCATTGTTTTAAATTTTCTTCATTATGTTCTAAAACACCTGCAATACGCTCACGATCTGCAAATCCAGCTAGATTTGGAGCCTGACGCGCTTGTTCTGGTCGACCATCCTGCGCTTCAACAGCGTGACAGCCAATACAGCTTTCTGTAAAGATTTCCTCTCCCGCTTTTGCTGAAGCTGTCGATACGTCTGGTTTTACATCTTTAATATCGCTAACCCATGTATCAAACTCTTCACTTGGAAGGGCTTTAACTTTGAAATCCATATAGGCGTGAGATGGACCACATAGCTCTGCACACTTCCCATAAAAAAGACCGTTAGCGCTTTCAGCCTTTTCTGAATCAAACACAAGCCAAAACTTGTTCTCATTCTCTGTATTCGTATCTACTTTTCCGCCCACTGAAGGAATCCAAAAGGAGTGTTTGACATCTGAGGCTTTCACGTTAAAATACACTTTTGTATCTGTTGGTACAACAAGATCTTGGGATGTAATGATTTTTTGGTTTGGGTATTCAAACTCCCACCAATACAAGTTAGCTCTTACATTGACGACAATTGCGTCTTCCTTTTCCATTCCTTTCACATCAGCTAATTTAAACGTATCAGCTACTGTGGGAACTGCTAGGATGACAAGTAGAATAATAGGAATAACAGTCCAAAGAATTTCTAACTTGTGGTTTCCTTCTACTTGTTTTGGAATCACATCTTCCTCACCTTTGCGGCGTTTAAAACGCACAACTACATACACAAAGATGATTGCAACAACAATAATTACAAGAACCATAATTGCTGTACTAAGCAGCATAAGTGAATACTGCTTTTCTGCCACTTCACCTGCAGGACGAAGCGTTGATAAAAAAGGCTCTCCGCAGCCAGCTAATAGCACGGCTACCAGACTAAACAACGATAAAACACGAAAGTTTAATCGCCATTTTCTCATAGCTTTTTCAACCTCTCTTTCATGGACGTGATTTTCTTATTCATAACAGAAGCTGCTATGAATAAACTTTCTTCCTTCTATGATAAATTCTAGATTAGAAGAAATCCCCTGTATTTAAATTTTTATGTAGGACTACGGTGTCTAGGAGCTCGTTACGCAAAATAGATGACTTCTTAGCGGCCTCTTTAGGTAAGCATATGTTGTTGAAGCAGTGGTATGAAGAATCCGTTTACAGTTTTGACATCACAAAAATCATCTATTCACAAATATTTCACATTTGTTTTAGATTTCTGAAATCTTACAGCCTGATGCATGAACATGTAAAGATGTAAATTACTATATTTCTCCTGTTTATTAAAGCATATTTTGGAAAGTTTATGTGAAATTTTTTTGAAATAAATATGGATTTTTTTTGTCACCTTGTACAAAACCCTATCTTATACTTGATTATTGTATACTATTATAAGTAGAATAAGGTGTTGTATCTTGTCGAATGAGTTTAATAACTTATCTTTCTAGCAATACAACCTTACACTTTCTACCATTATAACAAATGAATACATGCTTATGGGAGTTTATTCGAACTTTTTCAACGAAACCTTAAACTAGTAAGTCATGTACTTCCATTCGTCTTCCTGTCTAAAGGAAACGTTTAGCGGACTAATTATCATACTTTAGGAAGGTGAATACATTGAAACGTGGATTAAAAGGGCTTTCTGTTATTGTAACGTTAGCAATGCTCCTGATTTTACTTGGGGGAGCACTTGTAACCAAAACTGGATCAGGAGATGGCTGTGGCGACTCTTGGCCTCTATGTAACGGTGAATTGATTCCCAGCAACATAACATTTGAACTCGTCATTGAACTTAGTCACAGACTTGTATCAGGTGCTTCAGGCATCTTAGTACTTTTACTCTGTGTGTGGGCTTGGATTGCACTAGGACATATTCGTGAAGTAAGACCACTTGCTTTTATCTCGTTTTTCTTCTTAGTGCTACAAGCGTTAATCGGTGCTGCTGCGGTTATGTGGGGACAATCAGATGCCGTACTTGCACTACATTTTGGAATTTCACTTATTTCATTTGCATCTGTTCTCCTATTAACTCTCATCATTTTTGAGGTAGATAAGAAGTTTGATGCTGATAGCGTCGTCATTGGTTCAACGATGAAAAAACATATTTATGGATCTATTCTTTATACGTACGTTGTCGTCTATACAGGAGCGCTAGTACGCCATAAAGAAGCAAGCTTAGCTTGTCCCGATATTCCGTTCTGTTCCAATGCAGCTGGCTGGTTACCAGGTGATATTAACCAATGGATTCAAATGGGACACCGAACTGCTGCAACCTTAATTTTCGTTTGGATTTTAATTGCGTTTATTCACGCGTTTAAGCACTACCGTGACCAGAAGAATATTTATTATAGTTGGCTAATTGCTTTAGTGTTAGTAACAATGCAGGCCATTTCAGGTATGTTAGTTGTTGTTACTCGCCTAAACTTAGGACTAGCTTTAGCCCACGCACTAATTATTTCTCTATTATTTGGGGTCTTAAGTTACTTGACACTTCTTGCTACTCGCAGTAAAAGAACAAAATAAAAGAGGCTGGGACAAAAGGTCTCTATAATCGAAAAAAGGTGAAGTCGCCGGTGCGACTTCGCCTTTTTTCAATTATTTTAAAGATATAAAGGCAAGATCTCACCCCCTTGCCACATATTTTCGTATATTCACGGCCATTAGTGCGAGGCCGGTTTCGTTTTCGACTTTGGATTTCCCACGAACAGAAAATCGTGTGAAACCTAAATTAGCCTTCAAGAATCCAAAAACTGGCTCCACGTCCATTTTACGTTG
>NZ_LWBK01000033.1:0-40328 GCF_001614195.1 Bacillus sp. VT 712
AGACAAAAGAGACAACGATCATTTGCTCATTAAGGGACAGCTTCCCCTTTAATTTTTCGAAGCCAGATATGTGCTGGCTTCCACAAAGCAGCCCTTAAATAACGGCTAATTTGCAGGAGTTTTCGCTTACTTTTTGTTTCGAGCTGCACGAGTACATGCAGACAAAAGACGATAAGTGCGATCAACACTTGGTTGTGAATCGCCCATTCACTTTGTCCGTAAAACTTTTTGATGCGGAGATGCTGTTTAATCCATTTGAAAAACAACTCAATTGCCCAGCGCGATTTGTACATCTCAGACATTTCTTCGGCACTCAAATCAAAGCGATTCGTGATTAAATGGAGCTCATTTCCTTTTGAATCCATAACTTTTAGTAGACGGAAATAATTTTCTGCTCGATTTTGCGTCGTGCCAATCAACACCATTTGATCTGATAAAACGGTCGTATCGTTTGGCAGTTTGAAGTCGTAAACTTCCCGTATGACGGCGTTTTTCCGCAGCCTTGAAAGAAAAAAGTAGCCATCATCTGTCATGCGGTCAAATCGCTCGTAATCGAGGTAGCCACGGTCAAACACGTACATGCATTCTTTGTCATCGATCATGACTTCAAGTTGACCGCGATCATGTTCTTTTGCCGTTGTCACAACGGCTTTTTCAGGATACGATGTCCCTTTTTCCATAAAGACAAGACGTAGATGTAATTTCACACCTGCTTTTGTTTTGCGGAACGTTGCCCATCTATGATTGGTCAAATTGAATGGTAATGTACTTGAATCAAGGATTTTTAACGGCATCACGAGTTTCGTGTAGTGCGTTTTGGCATGAATTTGTGTCACTAAATCCAGGAAAAGCCGTTGAAAGAGATCTGGATTCATGCCATTTAACCGGCGTGACAGCTGAGAAATACTGATGGAATCAAGGTCGATCCCTTTTTGAAGCTGTTCTTCGAAAAGACAATCTGTAAGTGCGTGCAGACTTTCAATTTCTTGCAGCTGTGCAAAAAGGAGTAATTTAAAGAACGATTCCGTCGTTAATTTTTTCGTATAGTAGTCTAATTTCATCGTTTTCACGTTTTCTTCAAATAATTGAAGATTGATGGGTGAAAACCATTGTCCAAATGAAGTTTTTGGTGTAATCTTGTTCATACGTGGGTCCTTTTTAATGGATTTGGACGGGTGACCACCTGACTTTATCCATTATAAAGGACTTTTTCTTTACGCAAAACGAGATTATTGAAGACTTTGAGTGTTTTTAAAACTGAAATTATTTTAATGCAACACTAGTGAAAAGGAATATATCCCTCATAATGTTATTGGCATACAATTTGTCGAATCAGTTGAAAGGATAGAATACCTTAACGACTTAATTCTTTAAAAAAATAAGAGGCAAAAGTCCAATGCTTTAATGGTTTATCGTTATAATGACAGAGAGTTTGAATTGGAACGGGTTTGTGCATATTGCTTTGCCCCAGAAGGACTGCAGGAAGCAAGAAAAGCTATTTGTAAACAAGATGAGTCTGGGTGCTGGTATATGTGTTTCGAGGAAGATTATTTACCCTTTAACAGTAGAAAAGAAGGAGGTAGTGATTATGGATTTAAAAAACCAAATGGTGGAGTTCATGAATCAAGTTTCTAACGGCAATATAGAAATTTACAATGAGTTTAGCATCCAGTTTGAATTGGCGATATTCTTGAGAGCAAATCTTCCAAAAGAGTATAAAATACAATTGGAAAGGAATATCAATTACTTTGGATTAAGAAAAGAGGTTCTTCTTAAAAAGGAAATGGATATTGTAGTTTTCAATCATTTTACCAATGAAAAGCACTGTATTGAGATAAAATATCCAACGAATGGACAGTATCCAGAGCAAATGTTTTCAATTTGTAAGGATATTAAGTTCCTCGAACAACTTGTTGATTCAAATTTTTCTACAGCGTATTGTTTGGTGGTTGTAAATGACCCATTATTTTATAACAATAAGGGGGATGACGGAATTTATCGTCTTTTTAGAAAGGAAAAACTTCTAAGGGGTTCAATACAGAAACCAACAGGAAAGAAGGATATTGTTTATCAACTAAATAATGAATACAAAATTGAGTGGATAGGTACAAGTGGTACTCAAAAATACTTTATTGCAAAAGTTGAGAGAAAGTAATATTCTATATCTTTTTACACTAGTGTTGCATAAATATTGTCGCAATTTTCAGTCTGATTATCCTCCTTGTTTAGAGCCAAAAAGGTAAATACCTATTCAAAGGTGGCTCCATCCATTTGGGTTTTTTTTACAATTAGACTTGTGCGACAACAACAATTTGCTTATTAAGGGATGGCTTTCCCTTCAATCTTTCGAAGCCAGATATGGGCTGGTTTCCACAATGCAGCCCTTAAATAACGGCTAATTTGTAAGGTTTTTCGCTTACTTCTTGTTTCAAGTTGTACGAGAACATGTAGGCAAAAAACAATCAGTGCGATAAACACTTGGTTTTGAATCGCCCATTCACTTTGACCGTAGAACTTTTTGATGCTGAGATGCTGTTTGATCCATTTAAAGAACAACTCAATTGCCCACCGTGATTTGTACATCTCTGAAATTTCTTCGGCACTCAAATCAAAACGATTGGTAATTAAATGCAGTTCATTTCCTTTTGAATCCATCACTTTTAGAAGACGAAAGTAATTTTCAGCACGGTTTTGAGTCGTACTAATCAACACCATTTGATCTGACAAAACAGCTGAATTCTCGGGTAGTTTAAAATTATAAACTTCCCGTATGACTGCGTTTTTCCGTAGCCTTGAAAGAAAAAAGTAACCATCATCTGTCATTCGGTCAAAGCGCTCGTAATCTAGGTAGCCACGGTCAAACACATACATGCATTCTTTATCATCAACCATGATTTCAAGCTGACCACGATCATGTTCTTTTGCCGTTGTTAAAACAGCCTTTTCAGGATAGGAACTCCCTTTTTCC
Organism: Bacillus sp. VT 712; assembly: GCF_001614195.1. NCBI lineage: Bacteria > Bacillati > Bacillota > Bacilli > Caryophanales > Bacillaceae > Bacillus > Bacillus sp. VT 712. Next base: position 2,969 of record NZ_LWBK01000033.1, read on the forward strand.
ATAAACACAAGTCTCAAATGCAACTTGACACCCGCTTTTGTTTTGCGGAACTTTGCCCATTTATGATTGGTCAAATTAAGTGGCAATGTGCTTGAATCAATGATTTTTAACGGCATAATAAGCTTTGTATAATGTGTTTTTGCATGAATTTGTGCGACTAAATCAAGGAAAAGCCTTTGAAATAAATCTGGATTTATACCGTTTAATCGGCGTGAGAGCTGAGAAATACTGATTGAATCAAGATCAATGCCTTTTTGTAGTTGGTCGTCGAAAAGACAATCGCTTAGCTCATGCAAACTTTCGACTTCTTGTAGCTGTGCAAAAAGGAGTAATTTTAGAAACGAGTCTGTTTTTAGATTTTTCGTATAGTAATCTACTTTCAACGTTTTCACGGTTTCTTCAAAAAGTTGAAGATTTATTGGTGAAAACCATTGTCCAAATGAAGTTTTTCGTGTAATCTTGTCCATGAGTTGGTCCTTTTTTAGTGGATTTGGACGGGTTACCACCTGACTTATCCATTATAAAGGGCTTTTTCTTTGCACAAAATAATAAAATTGAACATTTTGAGTATTTTTAATAGTGAAAATAAATTAATGCAACACTAGTGATAATTTATGTAATAAAAAAGAAATATTTGGATAAATATGTTATGATGTTAATAAACAAATGAGTACTAACTAAAGAAATGTTTCCAGCATGTTAGGTGCGAGTATCAAGCTCACATAAACTACCTGGGACATTCGTACCTTATTATGAAGCAAATTCGGTTAAGATAGTTCATTTTTTGAAAGAATGTACAATCTTTTAACAGTTTTTTAGCTATTTTCTTAAGAATTAATGTGGTTTTTAACATATTTTGGTTGAAAGTCGCTGTCGCATCCTATATGGATGCGTGGGTTGAAATACAATAGTTCTTAACATGGGGGGGCAAGACTCTTAATGGCTCAGGTTTTTTGTCGAGAAAATGGGTGTGGGAACTCTGTTTCATCTCACTTATTGAAATTCACGTGATTGGAACGTGTGCGTGTGGACAGCCCAAAAAGATGAGAATCGTAATGGTTCATTGTTTAGAAGTCATTATTTTGTTATTTCCCACAATCGCTTTAAGTTATTCATAATCAAAAAGCTACGGCCAAATACTTTTAGATCATGTACGTAGAGTGGTGGCGTATTCACCTTGTTTTGTATGATAAATAAAAGCTTAGGCATAAGCGGATTTCTTATGTCTATCTTTTCTTAAAACGATTGCCTGTATTCAAATAAATGAGCGCAAACACAATTGATACGACAAACACTATGATACCAATAACTAATAGCAGCTGGTTGGCGAGCACTTCGCTTAAACCTACCAGCAAAATCCCAAGCGAAATGGCATACATGATCTTGCCCATAAATTTACAGAGAGCCACCTCATCGTATTCCGCTTTTTTCTCAGCGGGTAAGGTATTATAGCCGGCGATCAAAAAACCGCCTTTTCCTTTTGAAAGAACAAACGCGAGAATAAGAAAAGGAATCAAAATAATAAAAGGAACAATCGCTTCTCCGATAAGAATTCCTCCTTTTTAGGGTTTCTAGACTATACGACGAGCGAATTGAAAGGTTTCATATATTTGAAAAAAAACAACTTGTCTGAGCAGATAGCATGGGCTAATAAAGAAAACGCTTACATAACTATGTAGTATATCCTAAAAAAGAGGGGTGTTTGTTATGTTAGGTTTTCTTCAAAAAATCGGTAAATCGTTAATGCTTCCGATTGCGATTATGCCTGCTGCTGCGCTTTTGCTCCGGTTGGGTCAAGATGACTTCTTAGGTATACCGTTTATATCGGCAGCGGGTGACGCTGTTTTCGGGCATTTAGCTCTTTTGTTTGCAATAGGAGTTGCGATTGGATTTTCAAGAGATGGCAGCGGAGCCGCTGCGTTAGCAGGTGCTGTCGGGTACTTTGTACTGACAGAAGGAGCGGCTGCTATTAATGAAGAGATTAATATGGGCGTGCTTGGAGGAATTATCGCTGGGGTCATTGCCGGGCTTTTATATAACCGCTATCATACTATTAAATTACCAGACTGGCTTGGCTTCTTTGGTGGAAAACGTTTTGTGCCAATTGTCACATCGCTTGTGATGCTTGTGTTGGCTTTTGTGTTTGGGTATGTTTGGATCTTTGTTCAGCACTTTATCGATAATATTGGTGAGTGGATTATCGGAGCTGGAGCAGCGGGAGTCGGAGTATTTGGGTTCTTAAATCGTATGCTAATTCCGCTTGGCTTGCATCATATTTTAAATACGCTCGTTTGGTTTGAGTTTGGTGAGTTTACAAACGCTGCGGGTGAAGTTATAAAAGGAGACCTATGGCGCTTTTTAGCAAAAGATCCTTCTGCGGGAATGTTTATGACGGGCTTTTTCCCTATCATGATGTTTGGCCTTCCAGCAGCTGCATTTGCCATGGTTGCCGCTGCGAAAAAAGAGCGTCGAAAAGCGATGATGGGTGTATTTGCAGGTTTAGCACTTACCTCGTTTTTAACAGGGATTACGGAGCCAATTGAATTTTTATTTATGTTTTTATCGCCGGTGTTATACGTGATTCACGCTATTTTAACCGGTTCTGCTATGTCGATTACGTACCTGCTTGATATTCATCACGGCTTTGGATTTTCAGCGGGAGCCATCGACTACTTCTTAAATTTTGGAATTGCACAGAAACCGCTGCTTTTAGCCGGTGTTGGCCTCATTTATGCGCTGCTGTACTTTATGATTTTCTACTATTTAATTATTAAGCTTGATCTAAAAACACCGGGGCGTGAAGATGAAGTAGAAGGAGAATTTGAAGAAAGCGGAGCGTTAACAGGTAGTTACGGTGACCTTGCGAAAGCTTACGCAGAAGCACTTGGCGGAAGAGGAAACTTACTTGAAGTGGATAATTGTGTGACGCGCCTTCGTTTAAAAGTCAAAGATACGAGTATCATAAATGAAGTTGAGCTAAAAAGGTTGGGAGCGAAAGGTGTACTAAAGCTAAGTGGCCAAGACCTTCAAATAGTTGTCGGCACAGACGTTGAGTTTTTAGCCAATGAGTTGAAAAAGATGTAAAGAGAAGGAGCTACTCGTAAGGAGTAGCTCCTTTTTTTACTATTTATGCTAAAATAGTAAAATATAACATTTCGATAAGGAGAGATGTCATGAATTCAAATCTCCAAACGTCTAAACCAGTAAAAGTCGTAGTGAAAAAGAAGCTAACGATTAGAAGCGTTCTAAATCTGTACGGGATTTTTGCTATTGCTGGAATGCTCCTTTCAATCTTCACAACGTTAGTGTCACTGAATGAAAATATGGAGCTTTACTTAAAAACAGAAGAAATGCTGAAAGGGAAAAAGTTAAAAGAGTTTTTAGCCTTTATTTTTGGTTCAGCGGTAGTTTATTTTTCACTGGTGAATATATATTATTACTTCTTAGAAAAGAAACATAAAAGCTCTTCTTAAAAAAGAAGAGCCTTCTTTAAGTATAAGTCAAAGAGACTGCATATTTTTACTTATGATATGATCGAAAAAAAGGTAGTATAAGGGGCTGATACAGTGGGAAGTAAAGAAGATAATAAGCAACTATTAAAAAGGAAGCTGTATCCTGCGATGTTAGGCGGGATTGTAGGAGATGGACTGGAAGTACCGGTAGAATTCAAAAATCGAGCTTTATTTAAGGTTACTGAAATGACAGGGTATGGTACATATAATCAACCTCCTGGGACGTGGTCTGATGATACGTCATTAACGATGTGTTTAGTTGAAAATATACTAGAAAATGAAGATGAAGTAGGGTTGATGCACAAGTTTGCCCATTATCGTGATAATGGATACTGGACCCCATACGGCAAAATGTTTGATATCGGCATTGCAACAAATGAAGCAATTTATCGCTATAAGCAAAGACTACCACTTGAAGAATGGGGAGGAAGTTCTGAGTACGACAATGGAAACGGAGCGCTCATGCGAATTGCGCCTTTATTTTTTACGCTCATTCAAGAAAAAAGTGTGAAAAAACGAATTGGTGAGATTAAACGTATAGCCGAAGTGACTCACCGTCATCCGCGATCGACCTTGGGATGTATTTTATATCTAGAGTTTATGAACGCACTTTACAATGATAAGACACCGCTTGAAGCGAATCGGATGCTAAGTGAGTTTTGCCAAGAACACATAGTGGGAACAGTGTATGAGAACGAAATTCAGCATTATGCAAGGCTGCTTGAATCAGATCTTGTTCATTTACACCGAGGTGACATCAAGTCAGATGGCTATGTGGTGCATTCGTTAGAAGCGGCGGTGTGGTGTTTGCTACATGCTGATGACTATGCTGATGCAGTATTAATGGCTGTAAACCTTGGCAATGATACCGATACGGTTGCTCTTTTAACAGGAGTTTTTGCAGGTATGTATTATGAAATGCATGGCATACCAACAAAGTGGATTGAACAGCTAGCAGGTAAAAAGAAGATACTGGACACTCTTGATCACTTTTACCTTCATTGTGCAGAGTGAAGAAGTCCAAGCTTATAAATTAATAGAGCTCTTTCTATTAAAAGAAAGAATTTTTTTATGGATTAGCACCATTAATAGAAAGAATATTCAGATTTATATCATGTGAGTATCATACATATCTCACATCGACTACTCCTAAGAAATGGTACCATAAAGCTATCAGTAAAATGACTAATTAGGGAAAGGTTGAATGATTATGACACTAAAGAAGTGGATTTTTAATCGTTTAAAATTAAAAAAAGTCGCCCCCGTTTTAATTTTTTCATGCGTATCGCTTATTGGCTTTTCTGGAGGGAATATCTCATCAGCTGAAATGAAACACGAGACTACAATTGAAAGAAAGCTTGCTAAGCTTGAGAATAAGTACGACGCTAAGCTTGGTGTCTATGCGCTGGATACAGGTACAAATAAAACAATTGCTTACCGTCCTAATGAACGCTTTGCTTATACGTCTACTCACAAAGCTTTAGCCGTTGGGGTGTTGCTGCAGAAAAACTCCATTAAAGACCTTGATAAACGAATTACATATACGCGAGATGATTTAGTGAACTATAACCCCGTTACAGAAAAATATGTTGATGCAGGAATGACGCTGAAAGAGCTATCTGATGCATCGCTTCGCTATAGTGATAATACAGCAGGAAACCTTATTCTTGAAGAGATAGGTGGACCGATAGGATTTAAAAAAGCTCTTAGAGAACTAGGAGATAATGTAACGAATCCTGTACGAATGGAGCCGGAGCTTAATGACGTACCGCCAGGCGAAATCGCTGATACGAGTACGGCGAAAGCGCTAGCTACGAGTCTTCAAGCTTTTACTTTAGGAGATGCACTTCCTGTTGAAAAACGTGAGCTTTTAATTGACTGGATGAAGCGAAATACTACAGGAGATGCATTGATTCGTTCAGGAGTACCAAAGAATTGGGAAGTAGCGGACAAAACAGGGGCAGGATTATATGGAACGCGTAATGACATTGCCGTCATTTGGCCAAAGAAAGGTGATCCTATTGTTCTTGCAGTGCTTTCAAGTCGTAATGAAAAAGATGCTTCGTATGACGACAAGCTTATTGCAGAAGCAACAAAAGAAGTAGTGAAAGCGCTGAAAGGTAAAAGCCATTAATTTAATAAGTTTTAATAATTCATAAAAAGATAACTTAAAAATGGTACTATGTTTTTATAGTGCCATTTTTATTAGAAGCAAGATAAATAGTTAGGGGAATACAAGATGAATAGTAAAAAATTAGGTAGCTTTCATGTAACTGATCTTCAGCTTATCATCTCAGATCCGTGTTATCCAATTGAGTGTGCGGTAGACGACAGCGACGATTTTGCATGGCGATTAGAACCTGCTAAAAGGGGTGAGTGGACCGCAACAGTTTTCTATGAAGATGATTTTACGATAAGTAAATTAGTAGCTACGCACACTGATTTTAAAATGACTGATAATTGGATTGACATTGGAAAAGAAGTTGGAGTAGATTCAGCCACGGCAGGAATATTTGATGCATCCGTTTATGGAAGAGACGACGCAATTACATATGAAGTGGAAAATGTGCATGAGATTAATATGGATGAAGAAGGTCTTACGTATTATGTAGCTTGCTGCGATGCAGTCGCATCTTCTGAATATGAAGCTGGTATCGTCCCTGGTGGAGTTGTGTCGATGGCTGGAATAGGTGATGGTTACTATCCAGCTTACGTTCAATATGATAATCAAAAAATAGCCGCAGTATTATTAGATTTTTGGTTTGATGAAGAAGAGGAATAAAAACAAACTGCTTTTATATAAAAGTGTTAACATTTATAAAGGTAATCTTCAAGTGCGCTCTCTTGTGAGAACGCACTTTTGTATTTGGAAGGCCTATTTTCTGCTTTCATTAATCTTGAAATAAAATCCAAATTCAATCTAGACAGCTATATCACATTATGATATATTTTATTTAGTTATATCGTAATGTGATATAGCTTGAAGTGATATAAGAGGTGAGGATTTGGGAAAAACAGAGCAGTTAACAGATTCAATGTTTTACATAATGGCAGCTTTAACAAAGCCAAGGCACGGCTATGCTATTATGAATTTAATCGAAGAAACATCAAAGGGCACAATTACAATAGGGCCCGCTTCCATGTATACCATTATTAAAAAGCTGTTAGACAAAGAATGGATTTACTTATACGATGCTTCGGATTCAAGACGTAAAACGTATTTCCTTACCGATGCAGGAAGAACTGTGCTTAGAGAAGATGTAACCCTTAGAAAAATGATGATTGAGCTAGCTGAAATGGGATTGGGGGAGGATGAAGAATGAAACAAACCAAGTACATCACGTCAGGTGGCCTTGCTTTTGCTGAAGAGAAGGATATGAAAAAATTACGCCGATTTTCTTTAAAAGGATGGCACGTTACTGGTTTTAAATTTTTGGGGTACACGCTTGAAAAAGGAGAAAGCTCAGACTATATCTACAGCGTAGACTACCGATCCCTTGAAGTAGGAGAAGAAGATGAATACTTTGATGTTTTTGCATCCGCCGGGTGGTCTCACGTAACTTCAGAAGGAGATATTCATTTGTTTCGAGCAGAATCTGGTACAAAAGCAATTTATAGCGACTCTGAGACGTTAGTTGAAAAATATAAAAGCTTGTCTAATTCCATGGGGTATATCGCGATTTCATTAGTAGTAATCACAGCGCTTGCGTGGTTGGGAACGATGATGAGCTCTGGAGTTTTACATTCGCTGCTGACTGTGATTGGTATCGTGCTAACAGTTGTTGCCTTTCCAGCAACTTTGACTGCCATCGCATCCTATAATAATAAATGGAAAGTGGAGGAAAAGAAGGGTTTAGTTGCTTTGTTGAAAATTATACCAGCTGCTCTTGTCATAATGGCAGTTCTTGTCTTGGTATTCGGTGATTATGACTCAGCTCGTCTGCTAGCCTATATGATTATTGGAGGAACTGTCTTTCCAGCAGTGATCTGGCTGATTATGTCTTTATTTCATAAAGTGAGAAACGAAGCTTAAATGAATAGCTCAAACAGAGAAAAGCGATTAGACTCTTTAGTTTCTAATCGCTTTTTCTTGTCATTCAAGTTTACTAGAAAAAGTGAATAATTGAATAGTAGTGAATGCTTATTGTAGCTCTTTAATCCTCTTCGTCAGTTCCACAAACTTCAAATCCAACTCTGCATAACCCTTATGATTTGGTGTAAGAAAACTTAGTTTCCCAAGTACTTCCTGGCGCTCCGTTTCAAGCGTTAAGCGGAGCTTTTCTTTGTCATCGATGGTGCTTGGCGTATCGCCTGATGTTTGTATCTGCTTTTTAATTCGTTCATTATCAATAACCAGCTGCACGGTAGTTACCTTTTCAACGAAATAGTGGTCATGAGAAACGACTAGCAGCGTTCCTTTGTACTGCGCTAGCGTTTTTTCGAGCTGTTCTCGAGAAGGTAAGTCAAGGTGATTGGTGGGTTCATCTAAAATCAGCACGTCTTTTTCGTCTAGAATGTACTTCATCAGCTTACATTTCACGCGCTCACCCATACTCATGTTGGCAATTGGCTCGTTCCACTGTGACGCGACAAAGCCTAAATGCTTCATTAAGTTTTGAACATGCCCTCGAGCTTCAAATGTTTCTCGATGAAAAAGCTCCTTTGGGGTTTGGTCAAGCGGAAGGTCAAATACTTCTTGCGTTAAGTACCCAATTTGAGCAGAAGGGGAAATCCATAGTTCGCCTTTTGTCGGCGCTTCGTTCTCCATTATCATTTGTAAAAGCGTCGTTTTCCCGCTGCCGTTAGGGCCTATAATCGCTACTTTCTCACCGTGCTGAATCGTGAAGTTTGCTTCTTTAAATAAGACACGGTCTATAAATGATTTTTCCAGCTCTTTTACTTCTAAAAAGCGGTTGCCGTGCTTATGGGTTGAGGTAAATGAAAATTGAACCTGATACTCCTCAGCGGGAGCTTCTGTTTTAAACTTTTCCAGCTCTTTTTCAAGACGCTTTTGTTTTGACTTCACCTGTGAATCTAAACGCTTGGCTTTGACGCGGTGATATTCTTTAAAACCTTCTTCTTTTGTTGATCGTGCATGACCTGACTGTGACCAAGCGGTAAGTTGCTTCATTTGTTTGTTGATACGCTCTTTCATTTTTTGTTGCTTTTCGTATTCTCGCTGCTGGGTAAGGCGAGCTTGTTCACGGTGTTTCATATAGTCGCTGTAGTTTCCGCTGTGCGCAATAACTTTTTGATTCTCAATAGACCAGATTTTTGTTGCGACCTGATCTAAAAAATAGCGGTCATGGGAAACCAAAAGGATCGTTCCTCGGTATTTCTTTATCTCTTTGATTAAAAGCGCCGTGCTGTCCGCATCTAGATGATTTGTTGGTTCATCTAACAATAAAAGGTCAGAGTAGTTCGCTAAACCTCTTGCAAGGCGGGCTTTCAATTTTTCTCCACCGCTCAGCCGCTGAAAGTTGCCGGTTGGCACGTTCCATTTCCTTAAAAGCGTTTCTTCTGATGATGACACGTCTTCAAATAAGTAGGAGCTTGCTTCTTGCTCGACCATAGAAATGGAAAGGTTGGGCTGAAAGTGCTGAATTTTTCCATCTGTTGGATTCATATCTCCAGTTAGTAAGCGAAGCAAGGTGGATTTGCCGGCACCGTTTTTACCGATAATACCTATAATGTCACCTTGCTGGATACTTACATTTACATCTTTAAACAGCGTGTATTCATCTAACTCAAGCTTCAATTTTTGTAATTGTAGTAGTTCTAACATCGAATCATCCCTTCGGTACAGGGAGAATAAAAAAATCCTCCCAATTTCATTGGAAGGATTAGTCGAGTCCGCATTATTGTCCCGCATAAAGAAGCCTATAAGCAGAGCGCTTGTAGGGATGGTTGAAAAATGGGCAGACTAATCCTAAGTTTTTAAGACTTGAAATTATGAAATTTCAAATGTAAAAAATTAGGTTAGTTATCCATTGTTCATCCATCATTCCTCTCGTATTTATTAGTGAAAATTGTAGCATGCTTACATACAATGAGCAACCCTATTTAGAAAATAAAGCCTTTTTCAAGATTTGTTACGTCCCGTTAGGATATTTATGGTAAAATAAATTCAATTTTATAGGAGGTGCAAGGAATGAATCACAATCAAGCATCTCTCAATTCTTCATCTGCTAAGCTGAAGATGATTGTATCCATGGTTATTTTTGGTTCAATCGGCTTTTTCTCAGAGCGGTCTAATTTACAGTCAGTGGAGCTTGTTTTTGTTAGATGCATGTGCGCGACGCTATTTTTAAGCACTTGTTGGGTGTTAACTGGAAAGTATAAAGAAGAAAAGTGGAGTAAAAAAGATATTTTTCAAACGTTAGTGTGTGGCGTGTTTCTTGTGTTAAACTGGGTATTTTTATTTAAAGCATTTGAACAAACGTCCGTTACGGTTGCTATTTCAATCTATCATTTGGCACCGGTGTTTGTTTTGCTTTTAGGAGCTATCCTTTATAAAGAAAAGTTAACCCTTATATCGGTGATGTCGCTGGGGATTTGTTTTATCGGTACTCTTTTGGTTTCAGGGATTAATGCTGGTACATCAATGAGCGATTTACTTTCTTCAGGGGTGGTTTGGGGGCTTTTGGCTGCGTTCTTTTATGCATTCACTGCGCTAGCAGGTAAAGGGATTAGAGAGCTAAGTCCTTATGCAACAACGTTTTTACAAACCCTGGTTGGAATCTTTATGCTGATTCCGCTCGTTAGCTTTCACTCTTTTTCTGAGCTATCTTCTATTAACTGGATAGTTGTAGCTACAACAGGCATCATACATACTGGTATCGTCTATTTGCTGTTTTTTGATAGTTTACGATTTTTATCGTCAAACGTCATTTCGGTTCTCGTGTTTTTAGATCCAGCGGTAGCTATTCTACTAGATACGCTTCTAACAGGCTTTAGACCAGATATTTTACAGAGTGTTGGCATTGTCCTTATTTTCGGAGGCATGGGGTTAACGATGATGAAAACGAAAAAGAAACCAGACTATTCATATCGTGAAGGAGAGAGTGTGAAATGATTGATCTTAAAATTAGACCCGTACATCCAAATGACGCAGAGGCTGTTCATGAAATTAGAATTCAGCCGTCCGTTGCGCGCCATACGTTAGCGGTACCTTCAGAGCGTGTGAAGACACCGAGCGAATTTATGAACAGTATGAATCATGATACGCATTTAATGGTGGCAGAGATTGAGGATAAAGTGGTTGGGATGGCTGGTCTTCATGTTAAACCAGCAAAGCAACGTCATATTGCTGTAGTGGGTATCTCTATTCATGCAGACTATCACGGAAAAGGTGTCGGCAGTGCTCTTATGGATTCACTACTGGACATTGCAGACAACTATTTAGGGCTGATCCGCTTAGAATTAGAGGTGAGTGTCTCAAATAAAAAAGCAATGAAGCTCTACGAGAAAAAAGGGTTTCAAGTAGAGGGGCAACTAAAAAAAGCGCATTTCTATGCAGGTGAATATCATGATGTGTTCATAATGGGAAGGGTGAAGTGAGAGGATTAGGTTGGGAAAGTTTGTAGAAAAAGGTTTTATATATGGTCTTGCTTTAGGCTTTTGTATAGGTGTGTTTTTTGTACCTTATAAAGAGGTATTGGACTCAGGAGAAGGATTCATTGAAATGTCACACATGGAACTTATTGACATTTTCGTGGTTTAATGCGAATCTGTGCTGCTAGTGGTCTTAGCGGAGCTGGAATTGGTTATTACTTATATGTTGATAAAATGAAGCACTCTAAGTAGTGGAGTGTTGTGCCGAGATTGAGACATAAGTAGTTCAGCCCCTACTATACCTGAACAATTGAGAGTTCACAACTTTTAATCGTTCAGGCTTTTTGTTGATTGGGAAAAACCAGTTTGGAAACAGGGTGGAAAGGAGCGTAGAAAACTCGACTCCTCCCCGCGGAAAGCGTGTGGCGTAGCGCAATGGAACGAACGTGTTCAGACAAACTAAAGAGATGGGAACAGCTATTGTTCGTTTTTTTGAAGCAATCATTTTGTTATGTCCCAAACTCATTTTTTATTAATTAATTAAGACCCTTATACTGCTATTTTCCTAACGAGGAATTTTTCCAATAATTTTAAAATGTATAATTATTTTCACTTTCTTTTATTGAAGCTATCGGAAAATTTGATTATAATGAGGTGTGTAAATTTTTCCATTATTTGAATAAGCTGATACTTATACCTGTTTCTTTGAAAAACTAGGTCAGCCATCCTTTACTGGTTATAAAGCGTTTATTCCTGTGAGAAAAATAGAGAAGTAAGATGATATAAAGGGGATTATAAATGAAGAAAGTACTGCTTGTAGCTTTTGTTTTTATATGTATAGTGGGCTGTTCACTTGGTGGGAAAACAGAAGTGGAAGGACAAGCTGTTTTCTCTGATGAAGGAAAAGAGTGGAGTGCTGAATACATATATGACCACAAGCTTTATCAAGAGCGCAAAACAAATTGGGTAACGCTAGAGCCAAAAGAGATTCAGCTAACGCCAGAACAATTGAAATACATTACGGTTGAAATTCAAACGAGTGATGGTGATACGGTAACGGGAAACGTAAAAGCTATGATGAATAAATTGGACGATAACGCTGTTTCTTTTTTAGTTGGTACGCTTAATGATCGAACATGTAAAGAAGATGTATTTAAAATGAAGATTATCTATAAAAATGAGGAAGAAGTACTGAATTTAAAGATGGCAGAGGATGAGTAAAGAGAAGGCTTGTTGAAATGTTATAAAAATAATAAAAACATTTCGAAATCGACTAATACGTAGTATGATGATGGATGTACATACAGCGTGAAAGAGGTATAGAGATGGTTTTATTAGGAACGCTTGCAAATGGATTAGGCATTATTGTTGGAACGCTTTTAGGGAGCTTATGTCGGAACATTCCTGAAAGCATGAAAACTACCGTCATGCAGGCAATCGGATTAGCAATTGCGGTATTAGGAATTCAGATGGGCATGAAAAGCGAGCAATTTTTACTCGTGATTTTAAGCCTTGTTATTGGTACAGTAGCTGGTGAAGCGTTGAAGCTAGAAGAGAAGCTTTCGTCAATTGGCTCTTGGATTGAAAGCAAGGTAGGAAGCGGTCAAGGAAGTGTTGCTGAAGGCTTTGTAACGGCAACATTAATCTTCGTTGTGGGAGCAATGGCCATTATCGGTGCTCTTGATAGTGGTATTCGCGGCAATCATGACGTGTTGTATACAAAAGCCGTAATGGACGGATTTATCTCGCTGTTACTAAGTACAACGCTTGGGATTGGCGTTATTTTCTCAGCCATAGCTGTTGTTTTATATCAGGGATTAATAGCTGTTTTTGCTGCACAGATTGATCGATTAGTTCCAGATGCACTGATGGATCAGCTTATTATCGAAATGACGGCAACCGGTGGCATTATGATTCTAGCAATCGGCTTAAATTTAATTGGAATTACCAAAGTCAAGGTGGCCAATTTGCTGCCGGCAATCGTTGTTGCTATTTTATTAGTGACGGGAATATATGCTTGGATGTAGTAGACCTTTTATCAGAAGGTCTACTTTTTTGCTGGAAAATATGGATGAAAAGCTCGTTCTGTTGTGATCACTATATAAAATACGCGTACGGGGAGCAGTGAGGTGCTTTAAGTAATCCGTTTGAAAAAATCAGAAAATCTAAAAAAGAGGTAAGTTAGAAGCATTGCTATCGTAGATTAAGTAACAAAGGATAGAAAAAGGAGGAAAAGCTTTGTACTTTCCGTCTAAAAAAGATTGGTGGTTGTCGTATCTAATTTGGGGCATAAGTATTGCGGTTTTAGTAGATGGAATTTTTGTGATGGGATGGGGGATTTTTATGGTTCCGTTTATTCAAGATCATTACTTCATCCGACTAGCTGTTTTAGCGTTTTTTGCAGCTTTCTTGCTTTCGATTTGGTTTCGCACAGGGTATTACCTCACAGGCCAAACGTTAACTATTTATTATGGGCCTTTTAAGAAAAAAATAAATGTAAAGGAAATTCGCAGTATTTGCTTTGTCAAAATACCGTTTATTGCGCCCGCACTTTCGACTCAACAAATTCAAATCAAGTACAGCAAGCGTAAAACGATACGGATTTCACCTCGTGATCCAGAGGTCTTTGTTCAGTTTCTAAAAGTAAGAGCCACGTTTACGATAAAAGCTTAAAAGAGGCGTAGTAAGCTTTATTAGCTTAGCACGCCTCTTTTTTAATGCAGACATTTTCGAATACCTCCGTATTCTATCAGCGGCTTTGACACATAGCCGTCTGCTTCGAGTAAATAAATAATTGTTGCAGTGACGTATGGTACGTGAGCAGGATGAAGATCTAAATATTTTGAGAGCTGCAAGGAAGTAACGTCTCCTTTAAAGATATCGTGTCGGTTCACACAGACAAACGGGTACACATGCTTTACGATTTGCTTAGCGGTTTCTAACATCAACAAATCAATCAGGCCTCCTAATTGTATTTTAATATAAAGATATTCAGGAGTTTGTGTATTGATGACACGTATTTTTATAAGATAACGCTTACAATTGTTGGTTTTTAATTTATATGAAGATAATAAAAGAAAAAAGTAACCTGTTGAATAACTTCTTATACAGAAGCTATTCAGCAGGTTACTGCAAATGTTTCTTGCTCCAATCCCCCATGCTTTTGCATATGCTACTGGTGAAGAAGGTATTACTAAGCTACTAGCTGGAAAGAAAGGTCTTATCATTAATACCCACGGAACACCAAGCGCTGTTTATGATGAGATAGGCATGACGGCTGGATTAAAAATCACGTCAGATGTAGGGGTTTTTGATTTTACAAGAATTGAGCCTGTTGATCATTTATTATTCGGAAGTATCGGCTATTTAGATAAGGAAGGCTACAAAAAAATCTTTACTCAAATTAATGAGACGATTGATCGTCACTTCTCATAATTGTAAGTTAAGCACTAGAACCAACAGGGTTTTGGTGCTTTTTCTATTATTTGCTTTTTTTTAATGCGTATATGGATTAAAATGGAACTAAAAGAAAGGAAATGGAAATATGAGCTGCAAAATCATTTTTTTCGACGTTGATGGTACGCTAACGCATCACAAGAGCGGCGAAATACCTGAGAGTACAAAGCGTGCCATCAGTTTATTAAGAAATCTTGGCATTATTATTGTAGCAGCTACTGGACGCCCACTCTCTATGTGCGAAGAATTAAAAGAGCTAGGTATTGATGTGTTTATTACTGCAAATGGTGGTTACGTGACTTATCAGAATGAAGTTATACATAAAGTGAGTATGAGCAAGTCCAACGTAAAAGAGCTTGTAGAATTCTCAGATTCCAAACAGCATGCTCTATCTTTTTACACGAAAGGCTTTCACATGAACGGAGTACAGGAAGAGGGTGTTTTAGCTGCTTTATTCGAAACCTTGTCGCTTCAAACCTATCCAGACACTCATCCTTCCATTTACGAAGAAGAAATCTATTTACTTTGTCTGTTTGGAACGGATGAAGTGGTGAATCAATACAGAGCTAGATTTCCTCACTATACGTTTCGTCGCTGGCACCCATATGTGGTAAACGTATTGGAAACAGACGTATCAAAGTCGCAGGCGATTGTAAAAGTGTTAGAGTACTTTAAGATACAACCTTCGGAGGCGATGGCTTTTGGGGATGGTGACAATGATATTGATATGCTTGAAACTGTAGGTGTTGGTGTTGCGATGGAAAATGGTAGTCAACGCTTAAAGGAAATAGCTGATTTTGTGACGAAAAAATCAGATGAAGATGGCGTGGAGTTTGCCCTTAGACATTATAACCTCATTTCACAATAAGAAAGAAGAAAGGACGTGTACAATGAACCAACCAATTCGAAAGCTTACTATAAAAGATTTAAAGCCTGCAGCTAAGCTGTTTGCGCGTGTATTTAACGAGGAACCTTGGAATGAACCATGGACGCTTCAAAGCTCTTATAAGCGGTTAATGGATATTAGCTTAACGCCTGGCTATCTAGGAATTGGTTATTTTGAAGACGAAAATGGTCCGCTTCTAGGCTTTATCGTGGGAAATGAAGAGCAGTGGATAAACAATAAGTATTTTTATCTCAACGAAATTTGTGTGGATACCAATGCTCAAATTAGCGGTATTGGGACGAGCTTATTAGAATTTCTAAAAGTACAGCTCAAACAGCAAGCAGTAGCACAAATCTACTTATCTACTGAAAAAGGTCACCGAAAGCCAGCAGCTTTTTTTCAAAAAAACGAGTTTGAATTGAATGAAGAACGTGTTGTGATGAGCTTAGAGCTAGAATAATACAGATGGGAATGAAACGTACCTATGCATTCTGACTTATAGGAGGAACCGGCATGAGAAAATTTTTCCTGTTAATCAACTTCTGTTTTGCTATATTACTAGCAGGCTGTAATAGTAACGAATGAATTGATAGCTATGTAGTTATAAATAATACCGAATTAATTGTAGTTGAAAGCCCTGATGGACAGAAGAATGTTTTAGAAATGGTAAAAGAATAGGACGATTTAAAATGAAGAAAAAAGTAGTTAAGATTTTACTGGTTATGAGTGTAGGAATGAACGCTTACTGGCTGGTTAAGCATTATGCTTTTGATAGGATGTATGATCCCGATGAAAAGGAACAAATCATTCTAAATGAAATGATTCAAAGAACAATTGAAAGTAAAGACTATCAAGAGATTGCTAAAACAAAAGATATTAAATCTATAGAAAGCAGCATGGATAAAAATAAAGGTGGCAGATATCCATATTATTTTAATGTAAGCGTTCGAACAACTGAAGGTACATATTTGTTTGGCTGTAGTGATGAGCAGTGTACAGATATCGAAAAGTATGGAGAAACTTATTCGATTTATCAAGATGAAAAGCCGAGACTACCTCTAGAATAGTGCTGACAAAACCATAAGAGTATAGAAAATAAGTATTTAAGCCAATGATCTATTCACACAATTTAGAGGTTGGTTTAGAAAGTATGAGCTGTTTTTAGAAAAGATGTTACAGCTGTTTTTCGTGAAGAAATGATAGAAAAAGCTTTTAAGAATTTGGTTCTTAAAAGCTTTTTTATGTACTCTGAACATGTTAATAATTTTTTAAACTCAGGTTTACAAAACGCTCACAAACGACCATTAAATCAGGAGAAAATGTTTTTCCATACGGCTTTAATTCGTTTGTGAAAAATTCTTCGTGAGCGCGCCACCAGAAGTTATAGTCACCTTCACCTTCAGCTAATGCGAATTCTTCTGATACCTCGTTCATCGGCAAAACGTCTACCGATTGAACTTGAATAACGGCAACTGGCTGATTGTTTTCGTCTAGCACAATCGAATAATCTCCTTTTTTTGGTAACTCTTCGTTTTCAAGTTCATAGAAAACATAGCCGGATGTGGTAGCTGTTTTTTTACCTTCAACAACTAAGGAAGCAAGCCAGCCAGAAGACGCGCCGAACTGAAATGCTTCTTTGTACGAGACGTTAGTAAGGTTGTTTTTTTTGCAAAAATCCTGCCAAAATTGATCGATTTCATTCATCTTTTTCACCTATTTCTTCAGAATACGATAATGATGAGAAGATACTGCTTTAAAACCAAGCTTTTCATACAAATCAACTGCTGGCTTATTTTCTTTCACAACCTGCAGGTAAACATAGTCAGCTTCTTGTCTTTGAGCACATTGAACGAGCGCGCTCACCAGCTCTTTGGCAATCCCTTTTCGGCGATGTTTAGCGTGTACAATTACGTTGCTGATGCATCCGTACCCTTGTTCAACTACCACGGATCCTAAACCCACCGTTTCTTTATTGCTTGATAAGCGCAGAAACGTCTTAGAAGCATGAATGCTGGAAAAGATATGAGTATAGGCGTCAAAGCGATCTTTTGAAAAGCCTTCTAACGTCAGAAACTCATCAATCCAAGCAGGAGTTGCTTCGCGTAAATAGTCGGCATCATACTGAATGTCCAGCTTGACATTTTGGAGCGTATCTTCACAGGCTGCCATCATCGTAAAGCATTCATCGCTTTTTTTATAACCTTTTGAACCCAGTGTTTCATCTAACTGTGCTGGTGAAAGCTGAGAGATATGAAAACATGACGCTGTGTTACGGCTTTCGTAAAAATTCTCAACCTTTTGAAGCCAGTTTAAATCAAAAGGAAGTGAGCCAACCACGTGGACGCTATTGGCGCGCTTTGTATAACCAAACGTATAGCGCATCGTCCAATCACCGAGTTTTTCAGTTGTATGAGCTGTCCAAGCATTGGAAGCCAGTTGTTCAAGTAGGCGTAGTGTATCTGTTGTTGTTTGCATGCTGCGCCTCCTAGTCTATAAATATTCTATAATTTTACAAGTATACACCTAATAGCAATCAGGTGGCAACCGTAAATCCTGAAGAAAACTGTGCTGGAATTCAGGTGTGTGTACTAAAGAGAATTGATAGCCGCTGTTTATAAAATTTTGCTGATTGGTTAGCGGAAGTGGAGTACCGAGCGTCACCTTTATGTTAGGAGGTAGTGCTTTCATGGCGATAGGAATCCACGGCCGCTTTTCTGAGACGACCACTGCATAAGCTGTTCCACCAATCACAAAGTTAAAGTAGTCATCATCTTCGTCTGTTTTCATGCTGAAAGTTTCTTTTAGCCAGCTTCGAAACTTTCCAACGTCTTTTACTGGAAATCCTACTTCTCTTATATATAATGCATTCAGCTTACCATAGCCCTTTAACTTATTTTCATGAATATAGTCATGTGCAATTAACTCAAGTAAGTTACCGTCACAATCGCGGAAATACACGTTTTTTCGACCGTTATGTTCATCGATAGGATTTCCTTCGTTTTGAGCTAACAAAAACACGCCAGATTTTTTTAAAAGTGTAACAGCATTAGTAAACAACTGATAAGACACTTGAATGGCAAAGTGTGCGGGCTTAATTGGTTCGTAGGATTCCTTGAAACTAAGCGTGCTATATGGAGTCAGTCTGAACTGAATAAACTCAGTTGTTTCGTTTGTCATTTCTAAATGTAGTGCTTTTTCATAAAATTGTTTGACACCTTGAATAGATACCGTAAGCAGTTCGAGATTTGCATAGTGGGTAATCATCATCATTCACTCCTTTACCATTAGTTTATGATGTAGTCCATAAAAACAGCCACGGTACAACGAATGAAAAGGAATACATCTTTAGTCGTAGAAAGGATAGATGTTATTTATTTACTTTTGTTATGTAAAAAAATAGAACAATAGTATAAAATGGGAACAGGGGTGTTGAAAAATGGAAATTCGCCGCGTTGTTATTGATGACAGAGAAGAAGTCAGTCGATTCTTAGAAAAGCATTGGGGAAGTACAAAAATGATTACTTCTGTTGGTGCGTATGACTGTTCCTCTCTGTGTGGGTTTATCTTATATGACGAGCACAATAACATCATTGGGTTAGTCACCTATGAAATACGAGAAAAAGAATGTGAAATAATCTCGTTAGATAGCTTGCAGGAAAACAGCGGATATGGCACGGCCCTCATGAAAGCAGTGGAAGAGAAAGCAAAATCCGTAGGTTGCACGAAGGTAACGCTCATTACAACAAATGATAACGTAAAGGCTCTTCGGTTTTACCAAAGGCGTGGTTATCATTTAGCTTACCTATTTCCAAACGCAGTTCAAGAAGCAAGAAAACAAAAGCCAAGTATTCCTTTGGTTGGTTATGATGAAATTCCAATTCGAGATGAACTGTTGTTAATGAAGAAGCTATAACTGAATGGAGGAGGATTTTGCATGTCAAACTGGAAAGGCGCAGCAGCGATTTGCATCAATGAAAATAACGAATTATTAATGGTGGCGCAAGAAAAGCCAAATCACCCAGAGCTATGGTCTGTTCCGTCAGGTGGGCTAGAAGGCGGTGAAACGTTTGAAGAATGCTGCGTTCGTGAAGTTTTGGAAGAGACGGGATACGAGGTTGAAATCCTAGGTCAAGTCCATGAATACGATACGGTCACATACGGTGTTGATGTGCATATTAAATATTTTGCTGTTCAGTTAGTAGGTGGAGAAAAGAAGCTCCAAGATCCTGATAACCTCATTGTTGATGTAGCATGGAAGCCTGTAGCAAAAATGGATGATTTATTTATGCTGTTTGAAGAAGAGCGGAAAATTTTACTGAGATACATTGAAGATGGAGTTTTAAAAGTGAACTAAAGCGGAGGATGGAAGTTGTTAAAGGTCATTAAAACAAAAGAGAAGCTTACGAAGTGGTTATTAATCGGGTGCTGTGGTTGTATCAGTCTTTTGGGATACGGCATATATCGGACATTTTTTGATATGAGTCGTCTTCCTGAAGGAAAATATCTTACTGAATCCACATCACCCGATGGTGCCTATACGCTAAAAGCATACCTCTCGGACGGAGGCGCAACTACCGGCTATGCTGTTCGAGGGGAGCTTGTTTTTAATAAAGGAAATAAAGAAAAGAATATTTACTGGAACTATAAAGAAAGCAGTGCGGATATTCATTGGCAAGGTAAAGATACGGTCGAGATTAACGGACACTCGCTGCATGTTCCAAATGATGTTTATGATTTTAGGCGAGAGTAATGGACGAATAGTATGAATGTATGTGAGCTTAATAGGTTTTCAGGAGGAGAAAATGAAAACAATCTATTTACTACGGCACTGTAAAGCTGAAGGACAAGATTTTGATGCCCCTTTAACGAAGGAAGGGAAAAAAGATGCCCTATCGCTAGTAGAGTCCTTAAAGCCCTTAGGTATTTCAACTATTATATCAAGTCCGTACATAAGAACGATTCATACGGCTGCACCTTTTGCAGCAGAGATTGGCGTTTCCATTAAGCAAGATGAGCGCTTAGCGGAACGTGTTCTAACAGGAAAACCCGTAGACAATTGGTTAGAGCTATTAAAGCAAACATTTCATGATGAAAATCTCCAATTGAAAGGTGGAGAGTCATCAAAAGAAGCAACTCAGCGTGCGCTAGCTGTTGTATATGAAGAGGTGGGTAATCTAAATGAAATCTCATTATTGGTTACGCATGGTAATTTAATGAGCTTGTTGTTACGACACTTTGATGCTAGTTTTGGATTTCAAGAATGGTCTAATTTATCGAATCCAGACTTATATCGAATAGATTTGTTTTCTACAAAAGGAGTTATGAAAAGGGTTTGGAATCAGAGGTAATGAAAAGAGGATAGACAATTTGTCTATCCTCTTTGTTTACTTAAAAATCAAAGTTGTCTGGATCTGGACCTACTCGGTGATTTTGGTTTAGTGCATCAATTTCTTGCATTTCGTCAGACGTTAGTTCGAAATCAAAAATATCAGCATTTTGGATAATACGGTGCTCTTTTGTTGATTTTGGAATCGTGATAACACCGTTTTGAACATCCCAGCGCAAGATTATTTGAGCCGTAGATTTATTGTGCTTAGCAGCAATCGCAGACAGTACATCGTTATCAAGCAGTTCGCCCTGCATAAGCGGAGACCAAGCTTCTAGCTGAATGTTTTGCTGTTCACAATAAGCACGAAGCTCTTTTTGCGTTAAGCGCGGATGATATTCGACTTGGTTGATGACTGGCTTCACCTCAGCATCTTGTAGTAAATCTTCTAAATGATGAATTTGGAAGTTGCTTACGCCAATTGCTTTTACCTTGCCGTCTTTATAAAGCGTTTCTAACGCACGCCATGCGTCCTTATATTTTCTTTCAACTGGCCAATGAATAAGGTAAAGATCTAAATAGTCTAATCCAAGCTTTTGAAGACTAGTTTCGTAGGCTTTAAGCGTTTCTTCATACCCTAAATCACTATTCCATACTTTTGACGTTACGAATAGCTCTTCACGTGAAAGACCCGTCTCTTGTAGACCTTGTCGAATTCCTTCACCAACGCCTTCTTCGTTTTCGTAGATGGCTGCTGTGTCAATACTGAGGTAGCCGTTTTTAATCGCAGCTTTTACAGCTTCAACTAACTCAGGTCCTTCTTCCACTTTAAATACGCCTAAACCAAACCCGGGCATCTTTACGCCGTTATTTAATGTTACTGTATCTTGTAAATGCGTAATCATGTTATCAACCTCCAATAGTAAGTACATGACTTATAATAAGAGAGAGTTAATAAAATGAAAAGTAAGCACTTTAAAGTGATATAGGTACTTCAAAGTGCCTATAGAGCTTATGAATAGACATGTACGTTCTCTTTAATAAAGTCTCTTAAGCTGTCAATCTCAAGCAATTCTTCTTTACAAAGCCGACCAAGATTCGTTAACTCTTCAATTTGCTTACTAGACACACGTTCGTAGTAAGCGTGCTGATGTGGCTTTTCTTGTGCAATTAGGTCATGCGACACGTAGCCTCTTGCATCCAAATATTGATGATTTGGTAACACGCAGTATGCATGAATAAGCACCACTCTTGGTGCGCTTTCATCTTTAAACTTAAAGTCTGAATTCCACATAAACTCTATAGGATAGCCAAGCTCTTGGTGTAAGGCAATCGCAAATAGGTGAGGGCGAGTAGTTATGTAGTCGAAAAGTTGAAAAGATGTATTTAGAATAGTTGTTTTTAACTGAAGTGTTGTTTCAAAGTGAGACACGCTGCATTACCTACCTTTTCTAGCAATATACCAGTATATTGTAATTTTTTCTTCCTTTTTTCTAGTTTAACTTATTTGACCAATTTAGTGTAAAATGATACCTGGAAGTATAGGGGTATTTTAACAATTTTCTCCTGATCAGAAAAGGAGAAACAGAAGGATAAACGAATATTGAATAGTATTCTTGGCTATCTTGTAAAGAACAGAAAATGGAGGTGAAGCGGTTGGAGCGAATCATTTATCATATGGAAGTAGATGGGCACCTGCTTGAGTATTCAGTTGTTGGAACAGGAACTCCGATCTTACTATTTCACGGGGGGCACTCGAACTGCCGAGAAGAGTTAGGGTATGAACGTCTTGTAAAAAGCGGGTTTTCAATCATAACACCGTCAAGACCAGGATACGGAGCTACTTCAAAAGAACTTGGCGAAACATTCGAACTAGCTTCTCGTTGCTATGCGAAGATGTTAGATCAGTTAGACATTAAAAAAGTACATATCATTGCAGTCTCAGCGGGAGGTCCGAGCGGAATTAGCTTTGCGTCAATGTATCCAAACCGTACAAATAGCTTAATTCTACAAAGTGCCGTCACAAAAGAATGGCTGTCTAAAAAAAGTCTCAATTATAAGGTAGCGAAATTTGCATTTCATCCGCTTACTGAAAAGTGGACGTGGAAGCTCGTGGCTCGTCTGTCAAACCGCAACGTACAGTTTATGTTTAAGAAGTTTGTTCCATCTTTTAGTAAACTTCCGGCAGAAGAAGTCATGAAACAAATGAAAGATTCAGACCTGGAAGCATTTCAGCGTATGAATAATCGCTATCGTTCAGGAGAAGGATTTATCTTAGATCTTCAGCATACGTCCAAGAGGTTTAATCACTTGCTGACGACGGTCCAAAGCCCAACTCTGATTCTGCACAGCCTTAACGACCAAGCTGTCTCCCTGGAGCATGCACATCACGCAAAAAAATCAATTCCAACGTCAACGCTTTGCCTCCTTGATAATTGGGGACATTTGCTGTGGATTGGAAAAGATGCAGAAGATATTCATAATCAAGTTGAAGCGTTTATGAAAAAGCATGACCTTGTGAATGGGCATGTTACTTTATAATTTGGGAGAGAAAATGAATGACTAAAACGATTGATTTACAAGTAGTAGACAACGTAGCCGACTATATATCAAATCTGTCAGAGCTTTTAGTGACGTGCGTGGAAGGAGGGGCATCAATTGGCTTTTTGCCTCCTTTGTCTAACGACCAAGCAAATATGTACTGGAGTGGAGTCAATCAAAATGATACCGTCCTGCTTATCGCAGCTAGTGAAGGCAAAGTAGTGGGCACCGTTCAGCTATATTTAGAAAGAAAAGAAAACGGAAAGCACCGAGCTGAAGTTGGAAAGTTAATGACGCACCCTGGTTTTCGAAGAAAAGGAATTGGCCGCTTATTAATGGAGAAAGTTGAAGCCCAAGCGAAAAAGCATGGCATTTCACTGCTTGTATTAGATACAAGAGAAGGTGATCCATCAAACGAACTATACCAAGCAATGGGGTACACAAAAGCAGGGATAATTCCCAACTATGCATTGTCAGCCAACGGTAATCTGGATGCCACGGTGTTTTATTATAAGCTAGTGTAATAGAAAAGAATGATGAGCATGATAAAAGGAAAGAAGCATAAGTCCGATACCTATGCTTCTTTTTGTTTGACTTTCTTCCATCTTGAATAAATTTCAAACAGAGAAAGAGAGAGAACGCCCCAGAAAATCCAGTTGCTAAAAGAGACACCAGAAGTAGACTCACCGCCTAAAAGCGACAATATTGTCATCACTACAACAATGTAGACAGTAAGAATAAGTTGTCCTATTAAGCCTTCAGCTATTTTTTCTTCCGAGCGGATTCTAATTATGATACTCAGTATAAACAATAACCCAATCACGCTAACGAATAAAACAAAAGCAGCTTGTGGTAGGATTTTTGTAAACATTGGGTTAGGAAAATAATCAAAAACTAAAATAATAGTTAGAATCAGCATAAATAGTAAATCTGGCCACTTTATATATTTCACCAAAAAGCACCGCCACCTTGTTGCTTTATTATATCATTTTAGTAATTATTTTCTATAAAAACCATTGAATAATGTTTACCTGTGTTCTCATCACGCATACACTCTCTTATGTTCACGCGTATAGGTAAGACTATTAGCTACTTCCTGCTCATTGATTTGAAAATCAAGCGCTTTTGCCACTTTCGTAGACTCGCGAATAAACATCGTTTGACTGGCTTGGAGCGCATGCCAAACCTTTTTATTGGTCGATACGTCATAGGTGCTTTGAAGCTCAAGAAACTCGTGTTTTTCCAGGTAGTTTGGAAGGTACTTATTGGTTTTTCCTAAACTAAACGTAAATCCACGCTCAGTACCAATTCGCCAGGACATCATGCGCAGAAGTTCTGTTCTCGCTTGAATAGTCAGATGATCTACTGCATATAAAAATTCATTGCGGCAAAGGCCTTTGACAACGTACGTACAAACCCACCAAAATTCGTTGCAACAGTCTAGAAAGTTAGCTTCGGTTGGCATTCGAAGATGATACTGTTTATCGCTTAGAAGTTGTGGTGCCCTAAATAAATCATCTTTATCTAGCAATATGGTTGAAATACCTTCATCACCACGGTTCCAGTCTTCTTTAAGTGAAAGCGGACAAAGAGTTAAATCAATTCGCGTATAGCCTTGAAACAGCATGAGATAGCTGAACTTTCCTCCTAATGAAGGCGAAAATAACGTTGTTTGTTCCGGCATTTGGGTCAAAAAACGTTCTCCGAAATAGTCAATCCATGTCGGGTCACTTAAGAAGCTTTCCATCTCAGATACAATAAAAACAATATCGTAATCTTGAAAATGGTCACGAGGCGCCTTGGGATTGACACGTGAACCACACATCCCAACTGCTCGTACGCGGCCATCGTTTTTCGCATAGTTCAAAATAAGATTCATTACTTCTTCTTTACTGCGCACGTTCATTCTCCTTTCTTAAAAACGTTTATTTTCCATCCGCTTTTTTGATAAAATGGAATTATTAGGGTTTAATTTCATTATTTCATAGTGTAAAAGGGAGTGCAAAGATGAAGGTGCGATCTCTACAAGACCATCATGTTAAAGAGTTGATTCCGCTTATGGAACAGCTTGGTTATCCAACGAATTTGGAAGACCTTCAAGTGAGGCTATCCGCTATTCAAGCTTCGTCAGATTATCATACGCTCATCGCAGAGATAGACGGTGAAGTAGCGGGAATGGCTGGCTTATGTAAAAGCTATTTTTATGAATACGATGGCTCTTATACTCGTATTGTTGCATTTGTTGTTCATGAGAAATTTAGAAGAAAAGCCGTCGGGAAAATGTTGATCAAAGAAGCAGAAAGGTGGGCGAAGAGTCAAGGCTGCATGGCAATTGGATTAAACAGCGGCAACCGAGATGAGCGGCTGGCTGCGCATCTTTTTTATCAAAAAATGGGCTACCAGCCGAAAAGCACTGGGTTTATAAAAGAGATACGTTAAAACTTAAAGGAGCTACTGTGGCAGCGTGCTTTCAACTCTGAAAGAAAAAGATCACGCTTAGCCGGTGAGATTTTTACGCTTCCTAAAAGAGAAGATGTATAAAAGATTTCAATAGCATCCTTTGAAGCGAGAACTTTATACCCCGTAAAAACATTACGAGTTGGGGCTACCTTTGTGATTTCTTCATATGGAATACGAATCTTCAATACGCCCCCTTTAACAATAAGATAATCAGAGTGAAGTTCATACGTCGCAAAAAAACTAGACCATACCATGACGCCTCCACAAGCTAAAAATAATGCAATAGAAATAATAATATCAAGCAGAGTTGTTTCACTGTCTAAAAAAAGAGGAAGAAAAAATACTACACCAAGGGTTGCTAAAGAAGTGGTTATTACCATACCAAAAAAGCGGTCGATATGAGAGCGGAATTTCAAGAAAGCACCTCCGTTCATTTTTTGAAAACGAGTTAGTACTAGTTTATACGCTTAATGTAAGGAATTGGTTTCGCTTTTTACTAATGCGAAGTGAAAAAATAGATTTAGTATATTAGCTAAGAAAGGAAGAAACACATGAACATACCTACATTGGATACGAAGCGGCTCACTCTCCGTGAGTCAAAAGAAAGTGATGCCGTTCATATGCTAAGGTATTTATCTGACCCTGTAGTAATGAAGCATATGGGGTTAGAGCCTTTTCAAACGATTGATGATGTGAAAAGCGAGCTCAGCTGGTACAGAAATATAGTAAATGAAGGTACCGGGATGAGATGGGGCATTACATTAAAAGAAGAAGGCGTCATAATTGGAAGCTGTGGTTTTTTAGATTATGAATCTAGTCATGAAAGAGCGTCAGTTGGATACGAGCTTCATCAGGAATACTGGAGGAAAGGCATTGCAGCTGAAGCTATGAAAGCAGTCATCGAGTATGGATTTTTAAACTGGAAGCTACATCGCATCCAAGCCCTAATTGAACTAGAAAACATATCATCGCAGAAGCTTGTTGAAAAGCTTGGATTTCATCAAGAAGGATTGCTGAGAGAATATGAGCGCACGTGCGGGAAATTTGATGATTTGTATATGTACAGCTTACTAAAAAGGGAATGGAAAGAAAGAAGAGCCGACTAAAATGAGCGGCTTTTTTATTTGTGATTCTTTATACCTATTATTTTGGCGGATTTAAGGGAACGTTGTCTTACTGTAGAAAAAAGAGAAAAATTTCCTATTTCTCTAATTAAAAGCAACTTTTAAACTATAAATATTGGAAAAAGTGGTAAAGAGGTGAACCTCATGGGATTTGAACAAATGCTTCAAAGTTTTTCAAGCACAATCTCAGGAAACGTTGCGGATGCTGAAGAGAAAATTCAGCGTTTAAAAACCGCAAAAACAGAGATTGAAAACGAAAAGAAACGGTCATTAGTAGAAATAAAAGAAGTAAAGGAACCAGACTTAGGAAATCATTGGAAAGGTGATATATCCACAAACTTTGATGATAACAGAAAGCAAGCATACAACGAAATCAACGATATTATCACGAACGATTATGACGACTATATAAATGCGATTAACCATAAAATCACGTGGTACGAGGCTCAAAAAGGCTTTTATAGCGGTGTTAGCTACCTTGTAAACGAAGCGGAATCTCTTTTAAATAAAGGGGAAGATGCAGTCGCAGATTTAGAGAATAAAATTAGTGAGATTAGGAGAAAGCTATAATGACATCAATCAAGCTCAACTATGAAGACGTCATGCAAAAGCTTGAAGACGTCGAAACAGCCATTCAAAAATTATCGCTCCCAGGAAACTCCGATGTCGGGGATAACAACCTTTCAAGCACAAACGAGTGGAAGTCACAGGAAGAAGAGCTGGGAAAGCTTTTAAAAACGTACATCACAGCCTTAGAAAAAAGCGTACAGGACACGAAAGCTAACGTGAAATTATTAAAAGAACAAGACGAAGCCATTGTGCGTTCATAATGAAAAAGGGTGAATCAAATGGGGAAAATATACGATGCAAAGGGCATTTCAACCTTTTCCAAAGAACGAGAAAAAGCGTATAAAAATCTTGAAGACCAGCTGCAGACCCTCCACAAAGCGCTAGCTGCCGTGTCTAAGCTGGATGATAGCCTTCAAGGAAAAGGTGCCGACAACATTAAGAAGTTCTATGAATACCAAGTTGATAACGCAAAGTGTTGGATTGATTTAGTCCAAATGACCAAGTCATATTTCTCAGCGCTGTACGTAAAAGCAGAAGACGCGAACCTAGCAGGAAACACGGTAGTTGACCTATCGTTTTTAGAGCATGATCTTAAACAGTCCGTAAGCCAAGCGAAAGAACTCGTTGCTCAGCAGCGAGAAGATCTTCAAACGATTTTGCATAAAGTGGACGACTTAGTCTCACTGTCTGCGTTTTCTGCCGAAGATTTTAACGATTCAATCGATAAAGCAGAAAAAAAGCGGGATGAAACGGTTGAAGCAGTTGAAAAATTGGATGCAGAGTGGTTAGAAGGTTATAGGCAAATGGAATCAAATTATTTGCTGACCCAAGCTGCAACCAACAGCTTACACGGAGCTACGACGCAAGGCGGGCAGGCGTATCCAGTTTTATTTGATCAAAAAGCGTATCATGCAAGCGAGTTGTATAAAGTTCAAAAAGAAGCAAGCGAGTACGCAACGAACTACGTGACGTATCATGAAGAAATGAAAAATGTTCACGAGCTGAAAAAAGAAGCGGAGCGCCAAGCGGTTGAAGAAGCTAATAAAAAGTGGTATGAAAAAACGTGGGATACGGTTTCAACCTTTACAGGAGAGGTAACAGGATATTATGATTATAAACGAGCAGCCGAAGGCGTAGATCCCGTTACGGGACGTGAGCTTTCAACATCGGAACGCGTAGCGGCAGGGGCAATGGCAGCGGCTGGATTCATTCCCGTTGTCGGCTGGGCAGGTCGCGCAGCTAAAGGCGGAAAAGCCATCTATGTTACCGCCAAAGGTGTCAACGCTGCTGATCACGCGCTTGATGCGTACAAAACGTCCAAATCGTTTAAAGCGCTCGAACAAGCAGAAAAAGGTCTCTACGGCCTAGTCGCCGCAAACGGCATGTACGAATTCACAACGGGAAAAGACATGTTCGGCAATGCGATTTCTGAAGAACAGCGCCAAAACAGCCTGTTCCAATCGCTCGGCATTGCAGGCGCAGGTGCCCTATCGACGCGCTACGCAGCCAATATGGGTCAAGCCGTGGTGACAAAAGGAACCGAAAAGCTCACGCAAATGCGCAATACGCTTCGCACAAGTGCGGTTGCCAACGTCACCAAACAAGCGTACCAAAGTGTCAAAACCGCGCCCGCATCGTGGACACAGTCATTACATAAAACGTATACGAGTATTTTAGACAGCACCATGCCAAGGCTCATGCCCGAACTAGCGCCAGCCGGTCCAGCGCTTGCCCAGCAGACGGTAAGGGAAACCTTGCAGAATGTGAAGCAGCAAGCGATGCAGATGATCACACCCATCTACAATCCAAAAGTCAAGCGGTACCAAGACCCAGAAACAGGGAGATTTGTGGCGAATCCGAACGTGGAGCGTGTGGAGAAACCCGTTGGAGTGGAGAAGAAGGGTAAAGAGGTTGAGCGCGTTCGGAATGTTGAGAGTGTTCAGGGTGTTTCTAAGGGTACGGGTAATGTAAAGCATTTGGATGATGTACCAAGAATAAAAGAAGTTGAAGTTAATTTTAAAAGAAATGTTAAACATGACTCCGAAGAGTTTGCAAGACAATTAAAAGACCAAGAAAAAGGTATGAATGAATTAACGGTTGACGAGTATCTGAAAAATAGAGACAGATATATTGCTGAAGGTAGAGCAATAGAAGGAAATGCAGCTCAAAAAATGGCTAGACAAGAAGCACTTAAAGATAAAATTGCTGAACTGCGAAAACAAGGACTTTCCAGAGCAGAGGCGACAAAGCAAGCTTCAGAATGGCTGGAAACAAAAGCAGCACTTCATAATCCAGATCAAATAGCTGGAGGAAGAACAGACATTATTGGAGGTATGGGGGATAAAAGAGTAAATTCCTCGATAGGTTCACAATGGAAATATAGAATTGATGTTGTTGATGAGCAAATTAGGGAAATGGCGAAGAATATGTCATCGGAGCAGCTAAAGAATACTTATTTAAATGTGAAATTAACTCAATAATCAATGGAGGGTATGTTAATTGGAAACTATATTTAGCGATTTTATAAAACATGAAACAGTTGATGATGATATTATTTTAAAATATAAGGATAAACTTCCTGAAGAATTAATAGAAACATGGAAAAAATATGGTTTTGGTACTTTCGTAAATGACTTTTTAAAAGTTATTAATCCAGACGATTATTTAGATATTTTAGAGAGAAGTTATCTAAGGTATGAGCAGGCCATTCCTATTTTTACAACCGCAATGGGTGATATTATAGTATGGGAAAAAGATAAGTATGTAAATTTATTAAACTTTAGGAAAGGAGATGTTAATGTTGTTTCATCCGGATTTGAATTCTTTTTTGATGACTTAAAAGATAATGATTTTATGAACGATGAATTAATGTGGCAGCCTTATCCTGAAGCGATTAGTAAATACAGTGCCCCTAACTATGATGAGTGTTTTGGATACACCCCTCTATTAGGTTTAGGTGGCGCGGAAAAAGTTGAGAACCTAAAGAAAGTAAAATTGAAGGAACATATTCTTATTATTACTGAATTTATGGGACCAGTGCAGTAATGTTCAAGACTATGTTAACTATAAGCACTTGATTGCCTTATTAGGCAACAGGTGCTTTTATTTTTTGTTAGAAATTTAAACTTTGTATGACATTGATGATGCTTAATTGAAATTCATAACTCATGAAGGTTGTACCATCATGAAGTATTGTTTTAACACTTTGAGGAACGGAATAAGAACGAGAAATAGGCGAGATGACATTTCACATGGCAGAGATAGTTATGATATGGAATTGCTGACAAACTAACGAGATTCACAAAGCTCGTGGCTTAAAACAAGAGGTAACATTAAAGGAAGTTCTTTTCTGCCTTTGGCCTATAAATTTTATGTTGTATTTTAACTAGAGACGGTCGTATAATACTCGCTATTCGTTTAAAAAGCGTTACATAAATTGTAATTTCCGTAACGGGAGGGTGGAAAGTTGAACGTTGTTGGGTATATACGAGTCTCGACTCAAGGTCAAGCAAGAGATGGATATAGCTTGAGATATCAAGAAGATGAAATTAAAGTATACTGTAAAGAACAGGGCTGGAACTTGAAACATATTTTTAGAGATGAAGGAATTAGTGGCGCAAAACTGAATGAAGAAGCATTGGAAATAGACAGGGTGGGCTTACAGGAAATGTTGGCTCACCTTTCGTCTGTCCAAATTGATTATGTGGTGGTGCTCAATACAAGTCGATTATGGCGGTCAGATATTGTCAAGGTACTGATTCAACGAGAATTAAAGAAATACGGCTGTGATATTAAAAGCATTGAACAGCCATTTTACAGCATTCACAAAAAAGACCCAAACGATTTTTTGGTCAATGGCTTAATGGAGTTATTAGACCAATATCAACGGCTTGAAATAGCGCTGAAGCTAACGAAAGGAAGAAATAAAAAGGCAAAAGAAGGTGGATATGCAGGGGGAAGGGTAACATTTGGCTATACAAAGCTAAAGGGTGAAAAGGAATTAAAGATACATAACGAGCATGCAGAAGTAGTAAAACGGTTATTTGAGTTAAAAGAGCTATATAAGAAATGGTCACTGTCTAGGTTGGCAGAAGCATTGAATAAAGAAGGGTATCAAACAACCCAAGGGAAAGCATTTACGAAAGTACAAGTGAAACGTATATTAGACCGAGAAAGTTTTTATCAAGGGATCTATACCTACGGACAAATACAAGCAAATGGCAAACATGAAGCAATAATTTAAAAGGTTACTTAAAAAAGGGACTCATTTTCTTATAAATTCTTCTGTAAGGTTGAAAATGGATAGGCTTTCGTACCAATGCGCACCGATAGGTGAACGCTCGAACTAAGGTTGCCGGCATTTTCATTCAATAATTGACAACTGAATAGGAGGATGAACGATGCATGAAAAGCAGAAACATATTTATGTGGGTGTAGACTTGCATAAGCAACACCATGTGGCAGTGGTCATTAATTGTTGGCAAGAGAAGCTAAAGGAAATAAAATTTGAAAATAAACCGTCTGCCTTCCCAACTTTTTTATTGGATATTGATAAACTAATAGAAGAAGGAATTACACCTGTATTTGGTTTAGAAGATGTAGGTGGATATGGACGATCGTTAGCACAGTTTTTAACCGATCATGGACAGGTTGTCAAAGAAGTAAACCCAGCTCTTTCATACGCTGAACGAAAAAGCCATATGACCACACAAAAGAGTGATAGCTGGGATGCAGAATGTGTGGCACGCATTTTGTTGAACCAACTGAACCATTTGCCTGACGCGAAACCGAATGATTTATTTTGGTCAATACAACAATTGGTCACTAGAAGAAATGCATTGGTGAAAGCTCAAGGTGCTTTAAAAAACCAACTGCATATTCAATTGAGCCATCATTATCCAAGCTATAAGAAGTTTTTCTCCGAGGTGGATGGGAAAACAGCTTTAGCATTTTGGGAACGATACCCATCACCGTCTTGTTTAGAAGGTGTGAGTATAAAACAATTGACCACCTTCTTATTAGAAGTGAGCCATAATACTTGTTCGGTGAAAAAAGCGAATGAAATATTGAAGCTAGTAATAGAAGATGGGAACACAACAAAAGAACATCAAGAAACGCGAGACTTTCTAGTAAGAAGCATCGTTCGAGACATCACGTTTAAAAAGAAGGAAATGAACTATGTGGAAGGCGAATTAAAAGAGTTAATGAGCTTACTAGACTTTCAACTAGACTCCATGCCAGGCATTGACCTCGTAACAGCTTCTGCTTTAATTGCGGAGATAGGTGACGTAAGACGCTTTCCGAATGCCAACAAATTAGCACGATTTGCGGGGATTGCACCTGTTTACTTTGGTTCTGGTGGGAAAGGTAAGGAACAAAAAAGCAAACAGGGAAATCGGGCGCTGCATGCTTTATTTTACAACTTAGCAGTGCAACAAGTGCAAGTAGCAAAGGGGAGTAAGTTGCCAAGGAACCCAGTATTTTATGCATATTACCAACGAAAGCTTAAGGAAGGCAAAACAAAGGGACAAGCATTGGTTTGTATTATGAGAAGGCTTGTGAATATTATATACGGCATGATGAAGCATAAAACAGCCTATAAATTGCCGATAGTAAGTGAGAAGGAAATAGTTTAATAAGGTTTTAGATAAGTTGTTTTTTTATTAGAAGCTTTTAAGATTACAACATAGGGTACGGGTGAAAATAATATACAAGGTGCAAGATATGGCGAAAGGAAAATTTCCGATGAGACATATGGTAAATTAAGAAGAGCATCACCATCTTCTAAAATACAAAGAGAAGTTAACAAAAATATTGATGATATTATTGGAACTGAGGATTTTGCCTTACCTGGAAAAATAATTGATAAAAAACTGCATGCAGATCATATTGTTTCCCTAGAGAAAATAGCTCGTATGGAAGGTTTTGAGACATTAACTTACAATCAACAGAAGGAAATTGCCAATTTTGTAGAGAATTTTATAGGTCTTAGTGAAGCAGCTAATACATCTAAAGGTTCAAAGTCATTTGCAGATTGGTACATCTACAAAAAAGAAAATATTCCGGTAAACCCTGTATTTAGGGAAAAAATGATATTAAAAGAAAAAGAACTAGAAATTGAGATCCAAAAAATTATAGATGAATTTAATAGGATAAATAAAAAGGAGTGATTTCGGGTGGATAAATTATCTTTTTTAAAACAATATAGAAAAAGTATAGAGTTTGTGTCTAACAGAGACTTACTCAATATTGAAAAGGAAAATATGCCTGAAAAATGGATAGAGATATTTAAAGAAACAGATAAAACTAGAAAGAAAGATAAATTAATAGCTTTATGGAATAGTGTATGTGAAAAAGAATTGAGTAATACTATATCATACTTGAAAGAGAATTTATTAGAATTTGAACTAATTGTAGATAATGGACAATATGCAGTACTATACAGCGTAAAAAGTGAAAATGACGAAATACTTTATTATGAAGGTGGTATACCGACTAATTCTATTCTAGAAATGCAACACGATTGGTCAAATGTTCCAGAATCTATAAAGGAGTTCTATGAAAAATTACACAATGGTTTTTATTATCTGCCAAGTAGAGCTATGGGACTTGTACCAGTAGAACGCATTACTCATTTTGAGGATCATGAATGGGGAATACTTGAAGAATTAGATGGGCCATTAGGAGTTAATATGGCTACAACATATGGTTTTTTTGAAAATGGCATGGGAGGATATGTTGCTATAGATTTAAACAACTGTATAGGTGATGTAGCGACATTGTGGTTTACCAATGATAAGCCTGAATATAATGTGGATTTTTGGGATATTGTAGATGAATGGATTGTAATAGGCCTTCAAGACAATTAAAAAATATATAAATATTTAGAAGCAGCAATGATAGGAGATTAGACATTTTAAACTTATGAAGTATTGTTACAAGGAACAAGCCAAAAAATTACGAAATTAAACTTGCTCGTGGGTTTAAGGATAGAATTAGTAATGAATTACGTTATAAAATTAAAAGAAAGCATTTGATTGTCTATCTAGGCAATCAAGTGCTTTCTTTATGAAGATTTACGAATTAAAATATATATAATCACTTAGGTTCAAATCAACATTTTGCGCACAAGCACCGTTGCCAACGTCACCAAACAAGCGTACCATAGCGTCAAAACCGCGCCGGCATCGTGGACACAGTCATTACATAAAACGTATACGAGTATTTTAGACAGCACCATGCCAAGGCTCATGCCTGAACGAGCGCCAGCCGGTCCAGCGCTTGCCCAGCAGACGGTAAGGGAAACCTTGCAGAACGTGAAGCAGCAAGCGATGCAGATGATTACGCCTATTTACAACCCAAAAGTCAAGCGATACCAAGACCCAGAGACAGGGAGATTTGTGGCGAATTCGAATGTGGAGCGTGTGGAGAAACCCGTTGGAGTGGAGAAGAAGGGTAAAGAGGTTGAGCTGGTTCGGAATGTTGAGAATGTTCAGGATGTTTCTAAGGGTACGGGTGAAGTTCTGGGTAATAAAGAAGTAGCAGTAGGAGAAGAGATTATTGCCCGAAGGGTACTGAAAGCAGAACTTGATTTAACACCAAAACTTACACCATACAAATCTTTAAGTAGGGGTCAGCAGAAAAAAATAAAAGAAAAGATTGAAAATCGTACAGTAACAAAAGAAGAATATAAAAGATATCAATGGGATAAAAGATTTTCAAAAAGAAGAGCTGCAGGGGTTAATGAATTTTGGAAGCAAGAAAAGAAAAGGATTTTAGATGGAGAACCTACAACAAGGGATTGGACTAATGAACAGATACAAGAGATTTTAAGAGGAAAAAAACCTCAATATAATGGGCAATCAATAATTGGACATCATACTTACAATGCTATGAATTACCCACATATATGTAATAGAGGAGAATTAATTTATCCTGTAACTAGCAGGGAACATTTAAGGGGTTGGCATGGCGGAAGCTATAGTAAAAATGCACCTGGTAGACCTGTTAATCCAAATTATTTAGAAGGATTTTAATGGAAAGGAGAATAATAGATGAGTAAAATGGCAATTACAATAAGCTCTAATGGTCCATTTAGTAAATGTGTAGTACCATTAAGAAAGTACACTGGTTTAGGAATTACAGAGATAAAAAATAAAATTGAAAACAAAGATTTTTTTGCCGAAACAGATGCAAATGATATTGATGATATGGAAAATTTAAAGGGATTAGTTGATAACTTGTTGAAGTTAGGTGCGGAAGTGAAAATATTTGATAGTGATGAATACGGTGAAGGGATTTTCGATTACCAAGAAATTTCTTACGGCGAATTTATAAATAATATTGACCGGTTAAAAGAAATTATGGAAGAATTACAGGATTACGATGATGCTTTGTCTGACGAAGTTTAATTGGTCTTAATAATTATTATTTTAAAAATATATGTTAAGAGTTTGTATTAGTAAAGCAACATAAGCGAGTGATAAATCTCATGATTCTAAAACGATAAATACAAAAGCACATAAGAAAAATTGATGAAAAAGAATGTATTTTTGAAGTGGATAGAAAAATATATGGTGTTTGAAAATAGATACTCCATGATGGTTGTACCATCATAGAGTGTTATGTGCAATGATGGAATAGAAAATAAAGTACGAGCTTAGGCGAGATGACATTTTATTGGGTGCTGAATATAAACACATGGAATATATTGGATTGTCAACACTAAACTAGACAGTTTTCTTAAGGTGCGTAAATTTGTATTCCACTGGACTTAAATAATCTAAAGTACCGTGGATGCGTAGATGGTTAAACCAGTGCACATAATCTGTAAACTCTCTTTGTAACTCTTCTAAGCTATCAAAATGACGTTTCTTTACGAACTCTGTTTTGATGATTTTGAATGTTGCTTCTGCTACTGCATTATCATACGGACAGCCTTTCAAACTTAGAGATCGCTTGATGTTAAACGTTTCTAGGGCCTCATCAATGACTTGGTTCTTATATTCTCTTCCTCGGTCAGTATGGAACATTTGAACCGTATGTAAATTACCTTTTATTGACGATAGAGCTCGATAAACTAGTAAAGCATCTTTGTTCTCACCTGTACTAAATCCAACGATCTCCCGATTAAAGAGATCAACAAATACACATATGTAATACCATTTTCTGTTGACTCTTACATAAGTTAGGTCGCTGACCACGACAGTCAATTCTTCCTCTTGTGTAAATTCACGATTTAACTCATTCGCTTGATCACTTTCATTTGGTTTATCCTTATGGGGTTTAAATTGAGCTACAGTATAAGCTGAAACAAGTCCTTGTTCGTTCATAATTCTGCCGATTCGACGACGAGAAACCAATTTCCCTCTTTTCTTTAGCTCATGCTTTATCTTTCTCGCACCATAATTTTGGCGGCTTTGATGGAAAATTTCTATGATGTCTGAAGTTATATCGTCTTCATTCTTTCGTTCTTTTGCTTCATAATAATACGTACTTCTAGGGAGTTGTAGGACCTTACACATTGCTGATATCGAGTATTTATGCTGGTTGTTCTTAATCACATTTACTTTCGTCCTAGTATCAGCGCGGCTTGCTTTAAAATATCATTCTCCATCTCTAATTGCTTATTACGTTTCCTAAGTTCCTGCAGCTCTTTCTGTTCGGGGCTGAGGTTATCCTTTTCTTTGAAGGAACCAGAGGACTTACTTTGATTAATCCACTTATCAAGCGAAGATGGTGTTAACTCATATTCTCGAATGATGTCTTTACGAGGCTTTCCATTCTGATATAGCTGCACGATCTGTTGCTTAAATTCTTCGGTAAACGTTCGACGTACTTTTTTTGTCATGTAGATTCTCCTCATAACTGATTAGTATAGTTAATTCTACTTGACCTTAAAATTTCTGTCTAACTAAGTATAGCCGATCCA
>NZ_LWBK01000034.1:0-32044 GCF_001614195.1 Bacillus sp. VT 712
ATGGATAGAAAAGGCGATATCGTTTTCTTGTAATTTCATTTCTAATTCTAAAGGTAAAATTAATTGATTCATGTTATAATCTTTAAACATAAGGACCCTTCTTTCTGGTTGAATTTGTTGTGGTGACTATATTTTATCAGAAGTGGTCCTTATTTTTATGGAAAAAATAAAACAAAGCCGTGAAATTTTACTCATCGTAAAATTTCACGGCTTTTTTCATCTCAGAGGAGGGTTTTGTCCCAGCCTCTTGCTTTTCATACAGTCTATACAATTAATCTAGTTTAAAAATAAACATAAAAATTATAAAGTGAATTATTATATAGGTTCCATATAACATAAAAATATTAATTTTCAATCTTTCGCATAATTTTCTTAATTTTAATGAAAGATTAACTTTACTAATTAAAGCTAGTATTACTATAAAGAAAACTAATGTAGACGCCCATCCAATATAGTTATTATTGATATATTTTTCAAAAAAATCGAACATTCTTAAAGAGACTGTTAGTACAACAAAAGTTAAGAAATTGTCATACTTTCTATTGGGTTTTACTACTTTGTGTTCATAGGAATTCTGCATTTTCATTTCTTCCATTTAGCAGTGACATCATAATATTGTACAGATTTTGGGGATGTATAGTTACTATTTTTGTAGTGAGCTAAAGTTTCATAATAGCGCCGTTGTCCTGAAACGTAAGAAGTAGAAACCCATGCACCTACATATGTGGGCCCTATAGAACTAGCCCAGCCTTGTATTTTACCTAAAGTCCAAGAACCAAAGACAGCTGATGCAATCTTTGTAGGAGCTTTTGAAACAAGATAAGCTACAATTAATTCTGCTGCCCATTTTGTTGTTGTATTTTTATATGTTACGTATTTAGGAGATATTACTGAAACATAACCTAAACCAGAGTCAGCACCAAAAGTAGTAAATGTCGGTTCAGGTGAGACAGCATTATTATACAACCCTTCTAGTTGTTCTTCAGACATCTGAACATTTCCAGTAAACTCAATATCTTTGTAGATATAAGTAAACTCTTGCTGTTCACTTTCATTAGCAACGATTGTTTCTTCTTGCTCTTTACTTTGTGCAGCAATCGGTGTTGCTGATCCTAATATTAAAGTTGAAGCTAGTGAATATGTAATTATTTTTTTCATTTCTTGCCATCCTCTAAAACTTATTATATTTATTACATATAATTACATTTTAGTATATTTTATCATGTAAATATTATTGGTAAACAGTTAATTTCGAAAAAATTAATTATTTTTAATAATTAACTCTACTGATATGAATGGAGTTAGTATTAAAGATTTAAAAAATTATCTTAAAGTGATAAAGTTAATGTAATGTAAGAATATTTTTAGGCTCGCAATGATTAAAGGTCTAGGGTTTACATCAGTGAGTAGATTGTTTAAGAAATAAAAATACGTATAAAACGTTAACTCAAGCTTTAAAAACAGAAGAATCTTATAATATAGTTTCGAGGTGTATATGTGAAGTCAAAAAAAATAGTAAATGAAAAGGTAATTACTGAAATATCATTGTATTTTTTACTAATATTAATGATATTAGGTTGGTATTTTGATAGTGCATTTTTATATGAAATATGTACTATAGTTGTGTTTATTTCTTGTATTTTACATGGTATCTATGATTGTCTTATAGCAGATAAGCTAAAAAGAGGTATTATTACGCTTGCTATAACTCTATTCTTCATAATTATTTTTATGTTCATATGAAATTATAAAAAACATTAGGAGTTAATATGTTTAAAAAAATTTTAAAATGTTATGATTACAAATTTATTTTTGCTATAGTCTTTCTGTGTTTAATTGGATTGTTAATGGTATATAGCTCTAGCATGATTACAGCTATAACACGATATGGTGTATCAGCAGATTATTTTTATCAAAAACAAAAGATAGCATTGATTTTAGGACTTTTAATTTTTTGCATCACTTCGTTCGTACCTTACAAAATATATAGCAACAAAAAGCTTTTACAATGTTCTCTACTGATTGTAATTATGCTCCTAGTTGCAGTATTAATATTTGGTCATACAGCTGGAAATGCGCAAAGCTGGTTTAAAATTGGACCATTAACAATTCAACCTTTAGAAGTTACTAAGTTAGTACTTATTATTTATTTGGCGGCTGTACTTTCAAAAAAACAAAGTTATATAAATGATTTGAAACGTTCTATTATGCCACCTGCGATGATTGTTTGTTTGATTTGTTTTCTAATAGCTCTCCAGCCTGACTATGGTGGAATTTTACTTATCTTAATTACGTGTGGATCAATTGTTGTATGCTCGGGTATAGAACTTAAAACAATTTTAAAGTTAGTATTACTAAGCATAATAATTATGTTCATTGTATTACTAATACTATTAATAACAGGAAATCTGGACATTATATTTTCACCAGTTAGATTAGGTAGATTTACAAGTTTTATGAATCCATTCGAAGAGGAATTAGGTAATGGATACCAACTAGTTAATTCTTATCTTGCTATAAGTAATGGAGGGATTTTAGGAAGCGGTCTTGGACAAAGTATACAAAAAGCTGGTTATTTGCCAGAATCACATACTGATTTTATTATGGCTGTTATTGCTGATGAATTAGGGTTTTTAGGAGTAGTGGTTGTTTTATTCCTTTTGTTTTTTATAGTATTTCGAGGTTTGAAAATATCAATTCAATGTCAAGATAGCTTTGGAGCACTTCTTGCTGTAGGTATATCAGTTATGATTGGTATTCAAGCATTTGTTAATTTAGGCGCAGTAACAGGGATTTTACCTATAACAGGTGTTACCTTACCTTTTATTAGCTTTGGTGGATCTTCTTTGGTTTTACTTTTAGGCTCTATAGGTGTAGTAGTAAATATATCTATGTTTAATAGATTTGAAAAAAAATATAAATATAAGCGCTTAGAAGTGACTTGATAAAAAAAACATATTTACAAAAACATCCCTTTAATGTAATATAATAAAAGTCTTTTTTACTATATTATATTACATTAAAGGGTGGAACAAAAAATGAAAAAAGCCAAAAAGATTTTAAGTTCTATTGTAATTATTTTTGCAATCTTAATTCCAGGAAGCTACGTATTAGCAGGTAGCAGCTCTTATACCTCAACTTATAGCATGACTGGAGGAGTTTTTGGTAGATGGATTAAAGCAGACAGTACTCCAACGGCAACTGTTAAATTAAACCCTTCATCAGGTGTTAATGATGCTAAAATCACAATTTTTTTACAAAAGAAATACAAAACTTCATACACAGATGTGGCTAAAAAAGCTGTTTCGTCTACAGTTGGTTCCTCTACGGAGCTAACTAAAGATAAAAGTGGCTCTGGAGAGTATAGAATCTATTTGCGAAATTATTCAGGCCTTCCTATGAGAGGGAGCGTTTCTATAAAATTAACATGGTGATATGAAAATAAAAACAAAATTCCTATCGTTGGAATTTTGTTTTTTATATTTAAATTTTTTAATGGAAGGGGAAAATATGACTCAATTATTAAGAGCTTTTGGTGGTTTTATTCCATTTTTTCTTTTAGTTTCTTTTATTGTATTAACAGTCTTTATAGCCATAAAGCTATTAAGAAATAAAAAAAGTAATAAGAAATTTTCATTTAGGGAGTTAGTAGTTGATTGCGGAATTATTATATCATTGATAGCTGTTTTTTTTGTTACTAATTTTTCTACTCTTTTACCTGGCATTGTTGTTTTTGATAGACAATATAATTTTGTACCTTTTATTGACATATATATTATGTTAAAAAATTCTGTTAGTTTAGACTTAGTTTTTAGAAACATCTTATTGAATATCTGTTTATTTGTACCTTTCGGATTCTTAATAACTTTTAAAATACAAAATAAATTATTAAAAGTTACTTTATTAGGATTCCTATTATCTTTTTTAATGGAGTTCTTACAATACGTTGTTCCAAGAGGTAGAATTGCAGACATTAACGATATCATAACGAACAGTTTGGGAGTTATTATTGGATATCTCTTAGCTAAACTATACCAAAAGATTTCAGCATTATAGTTGCTTTTTTAGAAATTACATGAACATTAAAAGAAGGTAAGTTATCCCTCCCTTGAACACAAGGGGAGGGGTAACTTGTGTTATGTGTTATATACTTTATGATGATAATTGTAATATTACTTGTTTTTTTAGTAAAAATCATTAAAATCTATTTTCCTATGGCTTTTGACTAACTCCATTAAGATTATTTTGATAGGGGCTATGACTTGAATTTAAAGTACTTTAATGGTGTTTAAACAAAACACGCAAATGATATATTTAAATATATCGATTCATAAAGTTAGCATCAAAATAGAGCTTATCCATCACATTATTTACAATGCCGTTAAAATACCCAAATAGATTATCAATCTTAGCTTCTTGTTTAACCTTCATCACAAGTTCTTTCACAGCTTTTAATCCAACAGTTAACTCTTGTTGTGGAGTGAACGCACGTTCTTCTGTCATATGATTAATAACACGGTTGCATTGCTTCACAACCTTCCACATTTCTGAGATTGTGGAGGACTCATTGTAAAAGCAGCTTACTAGATCAGCAAATTGTTCTGGTACCCAATGAGGCACAAAGTTTGCTTTGGAAAAAGAATTAGCAACTTTAGGTGTTAAAGCGCACGTTCTATTACGTTTATTATTAATATTTTGTTTTAAAGAAGGAGTAGTTGTTTTAATGGCCGGACACTTCTTGGACTTTTCAATAGGTGTCTTGTCGGACATTTCTTCAATTGGCTCAATCACGATGGCATTTGATGTTTGTAACATGTCTTTACTGCGTTTCATTGGAACTTGTTTAATCACCTTTAAATCCTCAAGTTTCTTCATTAAACGCTGCACAGTTTTATAAGATACTTCTAGTTTAGCTGCAATGGTATTCTTATTCATATAGCTCACACCTAATTGTTTACAGCTATGGCGTTTTAAAAGCTCTAGTAATGTGATAAGTCTTGCACGTACGTCTGCACGCTTAATAGACGTACATAGCATATCTTTATACGTTCTAACTGTTTCGTTCATTTCTTTAAGATCTGTAAATGTAGAAAGGTTGTTAAATGATTCTTCACTTGCAATAACTTCAATTCGTTTCTTCATAGGGTCCTGTCTCCTTTTTAGAAACAAAAAGCAACGATTCACCAGTGATAGCAAACCGTTGCTAATGAACCCTGTAATGTATTAAACTACATTTAAGAGTACAGCAAGTGTTTGCCTATCCTCAGTAGGCGGACGGTATAAAAAGTGCGCCAACACTTTTTATACACGCTGTGCTTTTTTGTTTTTAGTAAGCAGAAAGACTATATGTATATTATTTATGGTGGAGTACCGCCGCCAACCCAGATGCCCGCAACTTGCCCTAAAGCAGTCAGCGTAGCAGTACCGCTGCCAATTGCAGTAGCAAATAGTTGAGAAATGGATCCTACAAGCGAAATTCCTGAAAAGCCGGAGCCATCTAAGCCGGTAATCGCACCGATGGTCATGACGGTCACAGCAGCAATCTGTTCATTTAAAGGAACAACGGAAGAAATGGCTACGCCAAGGTCATTTACAATTCCGTGAGAACCCTTTGGTAAAAAGTCTCCGATAATACTCGTGAATCCCGCGTCACCTAAGTAGAAGAAGGCAGCAATAGGAATGACCGGGCCAAATACTTTAAATCCAAACTGAAATCCTTCAATTAGGTAAGACGTTGTTTTTTCTAACCCTTTGTTTTGGTGTCCGATGATGGAGATAATCATTAAGATAAAAAGCGAAGTGCCTCCAATTAAAGCTGTTGCATCCCCACCTTGCAAGTTAAACGTAAACATTGCCCACACATTTA
The DNA here is from genome assembly GCF_001614195.1 of Bacillus sp. VT 712. NCBI lineage: Bacteria > Bacillati > Bacillota > Bacilli > Caryophanales > Bacillaceae > Bacillus > Bacillus sp. VT 712. The sequence continues at coordinate 5,867 of NZ_LWBK01000034.1, forward strand.
AGGCAAATAGTATTGGAATTAAAAGTGCAAGGATTCTTTTCAAAACAAGAGGCATCTGCACCTTTTCGGTATTTTCAGCTGCTTCAATAAGAGGAGAAGCTTGAACTGGAAGTGTACCGTTCTTTAAATCTCTCTTTAAAAAGATAAAAGCCGTAACGGTTGTGACAACGCCCATTGTAATCACTAATGGAACGCTTGCTTGAATAACATCTGAAACGGGTAATCCTGCTGCATCCGCAGTGAGCTTTGGTGCTGCTTGAATGACAAAATCCCCAGAAAGAGCAATACCGTGACCAAATAGATTCATGGCCATTGCGACACCAAGCGCTGGTAACCCGGCTCTTAATGCAACAGGTAATAAGACGGCGCCTAACAGCGCAATGGCTGGAGAAGGCCAGAAAAAGAAGGAAATGATCATCATGACAAGTCCAATGACCCAATAAGCGAGAGTAGGTGTCTTAATGAAGTGAGCAAAAGGAGAAATCATCATGTCATTGATGCCCGTTGTAATAAGCGCTTTACTCATGGAAACGATAATTGAAATGATTAAAATAGTAGGCAGCAACTCTGTAATAGCATAGATAAAACTGGAAAACACACCGCTAATCGATCCTGTTAGAGAAGAAGTAGCAGTGAATGAAAGAAGAAAGATACCGATAATACAAATGATCGTAGTATCCCGTCTAATAATCATGAATCCTAAGATAAGTAAAATAAAAGAGATGTATATCCAATGAAGAGAAACGAGGTCCATTCCCATAAAAAATCCCCCTATAGTTCAGTGTATAGTATCATATGAATGGGTGTTTTCATATGACACTGACCTAGTAGAGAGATTGGGGTATTTTAGTGGATAACATGATAGCTTGTGACGTAAGAAGGTCTTAGAAAAATAGCTGGCTGTTTATCTACTCCTTCTGATGTTCCGCGCTTTTTATGAGCTTGGTTATAGGCTTGAGACGCTTGCCAATCCGTAAAGGCTTTTTCTTCTTCCCAGGCAGTTAAAATAATATAGGTATCGTTGCTTAATGGACGCAAAACGCGAATCGCAGCAAAGCCGGGCTCTTTTTCAATTAAGCGGGCACGTTGATTAAATCTACTTTCAAATAAAGGACGTCCTTCATCTGTAACCGCAATGTTGTTCATCACCACATATTTTCCATCTGCAATCGAGCCTACGTAATCTAGCACTTCATAATTGTGACCTTCTTTAAATATTGTTTCACCAGTTGTTTCATGTAAAAGGCAGCCTTGGTCGCCTTCTTTATGAAGTAAATACAATTTTTCTTCGGGGTGTTGTTCTTTTAAGTGCTGTAAAAATTCAACAGTTCCATATGTAATAAAGAAATTCATTTTTGAACACTCCTTCTTAATTGGAAAATGCATACATTTTAAAGAGATTAATCATACTAAAATTATAAAATGTTAAACAAAAAAATACAAAAATAGATGCTCGTCCTTTAAGATGGTATTGACAGGCTCATGCTTTCTTCATATGACCGCCGTACTACATACGCTATTATGCAATGAAAAGAAGAGAGGTGGTAGCATGTACAAACGAGCACTTTATATATTCTCTATCGTAGCAGGTATTTTATTATTTGCTCTGATTGGGTATATTATGATTTTGTTTTTTGGGAGCTATGTAATTGATGAGAAAAAATTCGTCATGAATTCGGCTACAAAGTTGGTTGACCAAAACGGTGATGAGATTACGAAGCTATATGTAGAAAATCGCGATCCGGTTTCAATAGAAGAGGTGCCAAAACATGTGCAAAACGCATTTGTTGCAGTTGAAGATGTCCGTTTTTATGAGCACCACGGCATCGATGTAAAAGCAATTGGGCGAGCGCTATATAAAGATATTTTAGCAGGTAGTAAAGTAGAAGGTGGAAGCACACTGACGCAGCAGCTAGCTAAAAATATTTTTTTGACAAATGATAAGTCATGGCTTCGTAAAACAAAAGAAGTAATGGTAGCTATTAACTTAGAGCAGCGCTATAGTAAACAAAAAATTTTAGAAATGTATTTAAACCAAATTTATTTTGGACACGGTGCTTACGGGATTCAAGCTGCATCTCAACTGTACTTTAACAAAGATGTATCAGAGCTTACCGTAGAAGAAGGAGCTCTTCTAGCTGCACTCCCCAAAGGTCCAAATTCGTATTCTCCTATTCTTCATCCAGAAAAGAGTATTGAACGGCGAAATGTGGTTTTAAACTCGATGCAAAAAGCGGATTTTTTAAGTGCAGAAGAGGTGGTACGACTGCAAGGACGTACGCTTAGTTTAGACGTACAGCAAAAAACGAAAAATCCTGCTTATTTAACCTATATTGATATGGTGATTGAAGAAGCAGCGGAAAAACATCATATTTCAAGCGATGATTTATTAAGAGGCGGATATACGGTAACTGTTCCGATGAACAGGGACTATCAGGAAACAGCTTATGAATTGTTCCAACAAGCTGCTTATTTTCCAGGAGTGGATGAACAAGCCCAAGGTGCTTTTGTATTAATGAATCATCGTACGGGCGGCGTTTTATCCGTAATGGGTGGACGAGACTACGTTCAAAAAGGATTAAATCGTGTAAAAGTAAAGCGTCAACCAGGTTCAACGATGAAGCCTTTAGCGGTTTATGGACCTGCTTTGCAGGAAAGCCTTTATAAACCGTATTCTCTCTTAAGTGATAAGAAGCAAAACTTTGGGCAATATAAGCCCCAAAATATTAACGGGCAGTATGCAGGAAAAGTTACAATGTATGACGCAATTAAAGACTCCAAGAATATTCCAGCGGTTTGGACCTTAAACAAGCTAGGAATTTCGACTGCAAAAGCCTATTTAACAAAGCTGGACATAGAAACGGAAGACAAGGGTCTATCAATTGCATTAGGAGGATTAACAGAAGGAGTTACGCCTCTTCAGCTAGCATCTGCCTATAGTACGTTTGCTCAAGACGGTGAAAAGAAAGAACCGTACTTTATTTCAGAAATTAAAGACCAAAACGGTGACGTGATTGCTAAGGCAGAGCAGGGTACTACAAACGTATTTTCAAACCAAAACGCATGGTATATGACGAAAATGCTAGAAGCTGTTGTCAAAGATGGAACAGCATCGGTAGGTAAGTACGAAGGAGCGCTGGCTGGGAAGACGGGATCCACTTCTTATGCTGGGGTGAAAGGAGCAACGCGTGATGCTTGGTTTGTTGGCTATACGCCAAGTGTAGTGGGAGCCGTTTGGATGGGATATGATCGTACGGATAACCAGCATTACCTTACAAAAGGTAGCTCTTATCCAAGTCAATTGTTCAAAGATATTTTGACAGAGGCAAAGCAAGAAACAGGTAAAGTATTTAAAAAACCAAAAGGCGTCAAAGATTTACCTGACCCAATCAGGCTGCCAATTATTAACTCGCTCCAGCAAGAGTTAACATTTCAACCATTTGGACTGCTGACGGTTAATCTAACGTGGGAACCTTCAGAAGATAAGCGCGTTGTCTACTATGTTTATGAAAAGCAAGGTAGTGAACGAAACGTAATTGGAAAAGTGAAAGGCAAAGGCTCATATGAAGTAGAACGCATAAATCTATTTAAATCACCAACGTACTACATCGTTCCCTATAATTCGCAAACGAAAGAAGAAGGAATGCCTTCTAATGAGGTAACACCAACATTATTTAGCGATTAAATTGTTATAGTTAGTCGATTTTTTGACATTTTGAGCAGGTGTCTATACAACGGATACAGAAATGAGTATAGTGACAAGTAGAGAAAAGAGATAAACCGCAGTTTTTATCAAACTGCGGTTAGTATTGAGGACAAGTTAGATTAGGAAAAACAAATAGTACTTGAGACGAACAGATAGAGAAAGGTGGAAGCCATGAGTCAACAACTGATGAATGATACATTTTTAAAAGCATGCCGAGGAGAAAAGACGGATCATGTACCAGTTTGGTATATGCGTCAAGCAGGCCGTTCTCAGCCGGAATACCGTGCTTTAAAAGAAAAGTATTCACTGTTTGAAATTACGCATCAGCCTGAATTAGGAGCTTATGTGACGCGCTTACCAGTTGAGCAGTACGGAGTCGATGCAGCTATTTTATATAAAGATATTATGACACCGCTTCCTGCAATTGGAGTGGATGTTGAGATTAAAACAGGTATTGGTCCTGTGATTTCAAACCCAATTCGTTCAATGCAAGATGTTGAAAACTTAGGGTATATTACGCCTGAAGAAGATGTAGCCTATGTATTAGATACAATCAAGCTTTTAACAACGGAGCAGCTGAACGTTCCTTTAATTGGATTTGCTGGTGCACCTTTTACAGTAGCTAGCTATATGATTGAAGGCGGACCTTCTAAAAACTACAATAAGACAAAAGCATTTATGTATACGGAGCCAAAAGCTTGGTTTGCATTAATGGATAAGTTAGCGGATATGACAATTACATATGTAAAAGCACAAATAGATGCTGGAGCAAGAGCTATTCAAATCTTTGATTCATGGGTTGGCGCGTTAAATGTAGCAGACTATCGCTACTTTATTAAACCAGTAATGAATCGCATTTTTACAGAGCTAAAAGAAAAGAATGTGCCGCTTATCATGTTTGGCGTAGGAGCAAGTCACTTAGCAAAAGAATGGCACGACCTTCCGCTAGATGTAGTAGGTCTCGATTGGCGTATGCAAGTTCAAGAAGCACGAGAGCTTGGCCTAACTAAAACGCTACAAGGTAATTTAGATCCAGCAATTTTACTAGCTCCTTGGGAAGTTATTGAAGAACGTGCAAAAACTATCCTTGATCAAGGAATGCAGCAAGACGGCTATATCTTTAACTTAGGACACGGTGTATTTCCACAGGTTAATCCTGAGACGTTAAAAAGGCTTACTGCTTTTATTCATGAATATTCAATAAATAGACAATAAATTGTCAAAAAAAACGGAGCCTTATTTTTTGTCTTTTTATTTTTGTTCGTGAGAAAATGTAGAAACAGACGAATTCTAACAAAGAGGTGTAAATCATGAGTAAAAAAGTCATGGGATTACTCGTAATGGCTTACGGTACCCCATATAAAGAAGAAGATATTGAAAGATATTACACGCATATTAGAAGAGGAAGAAAGCCATCTGCTGAAGCGCTTGAAGACTTAAAACAGCGCTATGAAGCAATAGGTGGTATTTCACCTTTAGCGAAAATCACCGAAGAGCAAATGCGATGTCTTGAGCAGCATTTAAATGAAATTCAAGATGAAATTGAGTTTAAGGCTTACCTTGGTCTTAAGCACATTGAACCATTTGTTGAAGAAGCAGTAGAACAAATGCATAAAGATGGGATTAAAGAAGCGGTTAGCATTGTGCTTGCTCCACATTTCTCAACGTTCAGTGTGAAATCTTACAATGGTCGTGCAAAAGAAACGGCTGAAAAGCTAGGTGGCCTGGTTATTCATTCAATTGAAAGCTGGTATAAAGAGCCTAAGTTCATTAATTATTGGGTCGAGAAAGTTAAACAAACGTTTGATTTAATGTCAGACGATGAAAAACAAAAAGCTGTACTTATCGTGTCAGCTCACAGTCTTCCAGAGAAAATCATTGCAGCTGGAGACCCTTACCCGAAGCAACTACAGGAAACGGCAGACCTTATTGCTGAAGGTGCGGGAGTTAGCAATTACGAAGTTGGCTGGCAAAGTGAAGGAAATACGCCAGATCCGTGGATTGGTCCAGACGTACAGGACTTAACACGTGATTTGTATGAGCATAAAGGATACCGTTCTTTCGTATATACACCTGTAGGATTTATTGCGGATCATCTTGAAGTGTTGTACGATAATGATTATGAATGCAAGGTTGTGACGGATGAATTAGGTGCAAACTACTATCGTCCGGAAATGCCAAATGCTAAGCCAGAATTTATTGATGCATTAGCAACAGTGGTGTTAAAGAAATTAAATAACGAATCTGAAAATCAATAAAAATAGAAGAAGCGAGCTATGACCCTAGCCGCTTCTCTTTCTATTGAATTTTAATGAAAAGGCGATGATTACATGACGGAAGCAAACAAAAAGATTGTTATCATCGGTGGTGGAATAACAGGTCTTTCAGCTGCCTATTACTTACAAAAAGTAATTAAAGAGAAAGGCTTGCCGTATGAATTTCAATTAATTGAAGCAACCCATCGATTAGGAGGGAAAATTCAAACCGTAACCCGTGATGGTTTTACAATTGAAAGAGGTCCCGATTCCTTTTTAGCACGTAAATTACCGGGCTCTAAGCTGGTAAAAGAAGTAGGATTAGGGGATGATCTTGTTCATAACTCAACCGGCCAGTCTTACGTATTGGTGAAAGAAAACCTTCATCCAATGCCAGAAGGTGCCGTAATGGGCGTGCCAACAAAGATTTCTCCTTTTGTGACAACGGGTCTATTTTCTCCGATTGGTAAACTGCGCGCCGCTGCCGATTTTGTTATTCCCAAAACAAAGCAAGAAGGTGACCAATCACTGGGCATGTTTTTTAGAAGACGCTTAGGCGATGAGGTTGTTGAAAACTTAATTGAGCCTTTGCTTTCCGGCATCTATGCAGGAGACATTGACCGTTTAAGCTTAAAATCAACGTTTCCACAGTTTTTACATGCAGAGCAGCGACATCGAAGTTTAATTGTCGGTATGAAGAAGTTTAAAGAACTTCAGCCTAAGCAAGCGGAGGATGCTAATGCAAAAAAGCAAGGTGCTTTTTTAACGTTGAAAAAGGGCCTGCAGTCGCTTGTTGATGCAATTGAAGAGCAGCTTGATCCGTTGGCGGTCGTCAAAGGAGTTAAAGTTGAAAAAGTAAACCGTATGGGTGAACGATATGATTTAACATTGAGCAATGGAAAAGAGATTACTGCCGATGCAGTCATTATCACTTCTCCTCATTTCGCTGCTCAATCGATGTTGTCGCACTATCCAATATTTGAACCACTTCGTGAGATGCCGTCTACTTCTGTTGCTACAGTAGCGATGGCTTTTCCGAAAGAAGCAGTGAAAGAAGATATTAACGGTACCGGATTTGTTGTATCTCGCAACAGCGATTATACAATTACGGCTTGTACGTGGACTCATAAAAAGTGGCCTCATTCCACTCCAGACGGTAAAGTACTACTACGCTGCTATGTGGGAAGAGCAGGAGATGAGGCAATTGTCGATCAGTCCGACGAAGAAATTGTTCAAGTGGTATTAGAGGATTTAAATCGCATTATGCAGATTACGGAAAAACCAGAATTCTATGTGGTGACGCGATGGAAAAAAGCAATGCCTCAATACACGGTTGGACATCAAGAGCGTTTAGAAGAAATCAATCAAGCTATTGAAGAACAGCTGAAAGGTTTATATCTAGCGGGAAGCTCTTATGAAGGACTTGGGTTACCAGACTGCATCGAACAAGGTGAGAATGCAGCGAAGCAAGTCTTGAAATATTTTCAAGCAGAAAAAGCGGAGCAGAAGTAAACCTGCTTCGCTTTTTCTGTAAAAATTCTCATGGAGTTGCGTCGGCTGACAGGTTTATGCTATAGTTACAACGTACGAATTGACCATAATGTTCATTTGGTCAAAAAAGAGGGGTGTATCAATTGGCAATTGATCGAAAGCAATCGGTGCTAGACGCAGCGTCAAAATCGTTTTCACTGTTTGGCTATAAGGCAACGACAATGGACCAAGTCGCTAAAATGGCGAATGTTGGAAAAGGAACTATCTATACGTTTTTTAAAAACAAAGAAGAGCTTTTTGATGAAATTGTGTCTAGAATGATTCGAGATATGCTGCAACAAGCAGAGTCAGCAATCTCTTCTGAGCGCACGTTTTTTGAAAATGCTCAAGCTGCTATTTATCGCATGCTCCAATTTCGAACAGAGCATCAGCTTATGCTCAAGCTCGTTCAGGAACAGGAAATGGGTACGTCAGCTGTAAAAGACGTGTTGGTACAGGTTGAAAACGAAATTTTGACGTATATAAAAAATAGAATTGAAGCAGCCATTGCAAAAGGTGAAATTCAAAACTGTGACCCAGAAGTGACGGCGTTTTTACTCGTGAAAATGTACATTGCGTTAGTTTATGATTGGGAAAAACAGCATAAGCCGCTATCTGAGCAGCAAATTGGTGAACTAATTGAACTGTACTTTTTGAGAGGGTTATTTACTAAATAAACAAAAGCCGGACTTCATTGAAGTCCGGCTTTTTCGTTAATCATTTGTTTGGTTATGTTCTTCTTGTTGCTTTTCTTTCTCACCTAGCTCTTGTTCACCTTTCTTCTTTAAGTCGAAGTAAGCGCGTAGAGCCGCTTGACCTAACTGTCTATTTAACGCATGTCCAGGGCCTTTTACGTAAGAAGATGGTACAACAACCGCCATTGCAACCTCTGGATTATCGTAAGGTGCGTAGGCAATTAAGTTAGAGTTACGAACGGCTACCCCTTGGTTGTAAGTCTCAGCTGTTCCTGTTTTGCCGGCAGGCTTATAGGGCTCTGAACTAAACTCATTTTTTGCAGTTCCGTTTGTCATTACGCGGCGGAATCCAGCTTTCACAGCATTGATTTCTTCTTGGCTCATCGTAATTCGGTTTAATACTTCCGGCTCAACGGATTTTTGTACACTGCCTTTCAGCTCCGTATCAAGTTCAGGCTCACGAATTTCCTTCACAAGCTGAGGCTTTAACCGGTAGCCGTTGTTGGCGATAGTAGCTGTATACTGAACGAGCTGTAGAGGCGTATACGTGTCATACTGACCAATTGCCAAATCGAGCGCTTTACCAGGTAAAGAATAGTCACTTCCAATCATCCCTGTAGTTTCGTTGTCTAGCTCAATACCTGTTGAGACGCCTAGACCAAACTGGCTGTAGTATGAACGAAGCTGATCCCACGTTTTTCGAGGAATATTAAGAGCACCATGCGGTACATAGTTTTCACCAGCCATGCTTAAAACGGTTTTATACATGTATACGTTAGAAGACTGTTCTAACGCGCGACCGATGCCAGCAGATCCAATCGGGTGAGAAGACTGCTTCTTGTCACCGCCTTTAAAGTACATCGGTGAGTCATAAAATACAGTGCCTAAGTTAATAGCTCCTGAATCCAATCCGGCTAAAATGGTTGCACCTTTAACGGTTGACCCCATTTCATAAGAGGTAGTAATATTACCGAGCGCAAAGTCTTTTACTTCTAATTTGCTACTTTTGTCATTGTAAACAAGCTGCTTCCCGCCCATAGCTAAAATTTCACCAGTATGTGGATCCATCATAATAATAAATGCACGATCTAATTTGCTAGTTCCAGGTTTGGCTGCTTTTGCATTTAGCAATCCGTTAGTCAGAATTTCTTCAATTTGTTTTTGAAGCTCCATATCAATGGTTAAGACTAAGTCGCTACCACGTTGACCTTCCGATACAATTTTTTCTTCTAAAATGTTTCCAGAGCGGTCAGTTACGTGCTGAATGCGGGCTTTTTGTCCACGCAGTACGTTTTCATACTGCTTTTCTAAGTAACTTTTTCCGACGCGATCATTTCGGCTATAGCCGTGTGATAAGTAGTATTGTAAATTCTCACGCGGCAGTCCTTCATCAGCGGACGTAATGTTACCGAGTAGCGTACTTAAGAGACTGTCATATGTATACATACGGTCCCAATAGGTTGTCACATCAACGCCAGGTAAAGTAGAGAGCTGTTCGCTAATAACGGCCATTTCTTGGTCGTTTAATCCACTTTTTATAATTTGAGGCGTTAACTCATAGCCAGTTTCCATTTTACTTTTAATCGCGATGACTTCTAAATCATCTTTTAAGGTATTGAGTTCTTTCTTAGTGATGCGCTTTAGCTGTAGAGGATAAAGGTCTTCTTCTTTCAATTTTCCTTGTTCTACTTTCTTCAAGTCGCTATCCGTAATCTTTTTCTTTGCTTCTTCTGGATTTGTTGCAATCCAATAGTCTTTCAAGTCACGCTCAGTGAGCTTAACGATATTTTTATCATCGCTTTTTTGGTCCTCATCGCCAAACACATTTGTTGTGACAGGAAGATCAATTATTTTAGCTAATGATTTTGCAATCTTTAGCTTTTCTTCTTGTTTTACGCCTTTTAAGCGGGTGTAAGTAACCGCGTTTAAAGGTTTATTGTCCACGATAACACGATCGTATCGGTCGAGCATTTTTCCTCTTGGTACAGGCGTATTAACCGTGACGTCCTCGGTTTTTTCGACTTCGCGTTTATAGCTTTCACCATGAACGATTTGGACGATTCCAAGGCGCAAAATGAGAACAGAAAATAGGATAAATACAATAAAGAATAATATATTGATGCGTAAAGAGACATGATTTCTTTTTCTTTTCTTTTGTTTCATATAAACACCTTCACTTATTGAAAATAGAGCTATCAATCTACTATCTTACATCTTAACATAATTATGTCTAAATTTGTTATTAGGTGGAATAGTTCTAAGAAATTAATCGCATCTAATTTTTTGCATTATCACAATCTGGGAAAAAAGGTTTGGGTTATTAGTCGTTTGAAATAGAGTTGGAGAGTGAAGAGCGCACGCAATGAGTAGTGATTTTTACTTAGGATTGTTCGATTTCCACGGGGCTAGTGTTGAACTTCCTCGTCACTGCGCTCTTGCGGAATTTCAATCTGTCTCGCTAATCCCGTAGGAGTCTCACAACCTTCGTTCCAATCACAGGCTTCTTGAGTAGGAAGAAACCCTTTTACTTGTTAGGTTTGGAGTAGAGAAGGAACGCGCAACGAGTCTTGATTTTTCTTCAAATTGCTTGTTTTCCATTGATAGAAGAGTTAGAGAATATGGCCAACAGTTCTTGTGACTTGAACAGGTCATCAATATTTTCCACTCTGTTGTTCAATATTGTCTCCTATTCAAATTACCTATAATCGTTACAATGGAATTAGGGTCCTGACAATCAAGGGGGTATATAAAATGAAAATGAAAAGGCTTACATTGTTATCTGGGGTATTAGCTTCATCATTGTTATTTGCAACTGCATGCTCGAATTCTGGTTCAGAGTCAACAACAAAATCAAGCGGTGGTTCAGGGGACGAAGTTGTAATTGATATGTTCCAGTTTAAAGTGGAAATTGCTGAACAGTTAAAAGAAGTAACGGATGCATATACAAAAGAAAACCCAAACGTTACGTTTAATATTCAGACAGTTGGCGGAGGCGCAGATTATAGTGCAGCTTTAAAAGCGCAGTTTGCTTCTGGTAACGAGCCGGACTTGTTTAATAACGGCGGGTTCCAAGAAGCACAAACATGGCTAGAAAAGCTAGAAGACCTTTCTGATCAACCTTGGGTTGATGATTTGTATGACGTTGCAAAAGAACCAATGACAGTTGATGGAAAGATTTATGGTCAGCCTTTAAACCTTGAAGGATATGGTTTTATTTACAATAAAGATTTATTCAAAAAAGCTGGTATAAAAGAGTTGCCAACTACATTACCAGAGTTAGAAGCAGCGTCTAAGCAGCTAAAAGCAAAAGGAATTACGCCATTTTCAAATGGATACGGTGAGTGGTGGGTATTAGGAAATCACCTGTTTAATATTCCGGTAGCTCAGCAGGATGATCCTGATGCTTTCATTAAAGGGTTAAATGAGGGTACTGCAAAGTTTGAAGGTAACGAAACGTTTAAGCAATTTATGAATTTATTTGACTTAACGCTAAAATATGGAAATGATAATCCGTTAACAACGGATTATAATACGCAAGTAACGCAGTTTGCTGCGGGCGAAACAGCGATGATGCAGCAAGGAAACTGGACTGTAAACATGATTACAAAAATCAATCCAGATATGGAAATGGGCTTTATCCCAATGCCAATTAGCGACGACAAAGAGAAAAATGATAAGTTAGCAGTTGGTGTACCAAATAACTGGGTAGTTAATAAGAACGCTCCAGAAGCTGATAAAGAAGAAGCAAAAAAATTCTTAAACTGGCTGGTAACATCTGAAACAGGCCAAAAATTCTTAGTAGAAGAATTTAAGTTTATCCCAGCATTTAAGAGCATTGATGGAAAAGGAATCGATTCTTTATCAGACGATATCTTAAAATACTCTGATGAAGGCAAAACATTATCATGGAACTGGTTTAAGTATCCAGACGGCGCTGTACAAGAAATTGGAGCAGCAATGCAGTCTTATGCAGGAGATCAAATTTCAGAAGATGAGTTCTTGAAAAAGTTAGATGAAATTTGGGCGAAAATGAAAAAATAAATGTAAAATGGAAGCCTTCTGTATGGTATAGGATAGACATATAGAAGGCTTCTTTGTGATGAAGCTGTAAAAAAAAAGTAGATTGAAAGCGCTTTTATTGTATAATGATAGCAATGCAATATAATTTATCGAATAGTAAGAAGAAGGAGGGGTGTGATGAAGGGGTGGAGCATTCGCAAAAAGCTTATTTTGTTTTTACTCATTGCGACTGTTGTACCGTTTATTATCTCAAACGTGTTCACCTATCAATATACAAAAGAAACTGTGAAAAACCGCTTTATTTCGACGAACTACCAAGTAGTCAAAAGCGGTAGTGAGGATCTGAGCACATACTTGCAGGAAATTTCTGATATTACACCGCGTTTATACGGCTATTATCCATTTATTAAAGTATTACAAGAAGGTGTAAATAATGATTTAGGGGCAAGTCAATTAGAAGTGCGAAGAACGCTATCTTATTTATTTAATACGCGACCAGAAATTAGGCAGCTTCATTTATATATTGAAAATGGACAAGATTCTTATACGGTATACAATTCTAAAATTAGCAGTCGGAAAAAGTATGAAGATATTTATTCACATTCTTATTATGCCAGGTTAAAAGAAAAACAGCAGTTTCTATCAATTGAACCTACTCATAAAGTATACAGCTACAACAATTTATCGACCATTTTAGACTCTGATCCGAAGCAAGTCATTAGCTTTCATCACATGATCAATGAAGTACCTTCTAACAACTTGTTAGGCTTTCTGTCAATAGACATTGACTTGTCTAAAATTAAATCTACTTCGGATAGCTTATACAATAAAGAAGAAGAAGACTTTTATTTAATTAATGATGATGGGATGATCATGTATTCATCAAATCAAAAAGCAATTGGAACAACACAAAAATATAAGTGGATTCACCAATTGAAAAACAAGGAATCTCATAGCGTAGAATGGGAAGATTCAAAGTTTTCTGGAGTACTCGTTTATGACAAACTAGCAGCTCCATTTGATGGATGGCATATCGTAAAGCGAATTCCTTATAGTGTTTTATATGAAGATGCAAGGAGAACCGCTCTAATAAATGTTTTAATTGGATTACCGTTTTTATTAATGATTATTATTGCTACATTGATTGTATCAGTACGATTTACAGAGCCGATTCGAATTTTAATTCAAAATATGAAAGAAGTTGAGAAAGGCTCCTTTGTGGTTCGGTTTAAAACATTAGGAAACGATGAATTTGGTATGTTAGGTCAGCATTTTAAGTCCATGGTCGAAACGATTAATGATTTAATTAAGCGAAAGTACCGCTTGGAAATTGAAAATAAATCAACGCAGCTCAAAGTGTTACAGTCCCAAGTGAATCCTCACTTTTTATACAATGCATTTCAATCGATTGGCACGCTTGCATTGAAACATAAAGCGGTCGAAGTCTATAAGCTATTAACGCTTCTTTCAAATATGATGAGGTACAGTATGAATATGAAAGAAGATATTGTAACTCTTACTGAGGAAGTGAATCATGCTGAAGCATTTTTAGCCTTGCAAAAACAACGCTTTGGCTCTAAGTTTTCGTATGAATTTCAGATTGACGAAAGGTTAAAGAGGACATTGGTTCCAAAGATGATTTTACAGCCGCTTGTAGAGAATTCGTTTAAGCACGGATTTGAAACAAGAGTAGGAGATGGAAAGCTAACGATTTCAGCGTCTTTAATAAAAGAAAGCTTTATTCAAATTTGCGTAAGAGACAATGGAAAAGGAATGAATGACAAAGCATTAGCATCCTTACATGAAAGCTTAGCGATGTCTAATCAGCATACAGGAGAGCATATAGGCTTGCAAAATATTGCAGACCGCTTATTGATCTACTATGAAAATGCAGCAAAAATGGAAGTTGAAAGTAAAGAAAATGAATATTTTACAGTAACAATGATTTTACCACTTGAGCTAAACAAAGGAGATGATCATAATGAAAGTCCTGATTGTTGATGATGAAGAACACGTTCGTGAAGGAATTAAGCTCTTAGGCGACTGGGACACGCATCACATTGAAAGCATTATTGAAGCTGAAAACGGTGAGCAAGCGATTGCGCTTATAAGAGAACAAAAACCACAAATCGTTTTTACAGACATGAAGATGCCGAATATGGGTGGGATTGCCCTGTTGGAATGGATGAAAGAACATACTCCTCATACGAAAACCATTGTTGTAACGGGTTATGATGATTACCATTACATGAGGAAAGCCATTCACTTTGGGTCAACCGACTACATTTTAAAGCCTGTCGACCCTTCAATCTTAAATGACACGTTAACTAGAGCAGTTAATGAATGGCATAAAGAAGAGAACGAGCGCAAACAGCATAATAACAGCTATCAGTTAATTAATGAGATGAAGCCTATGTACCGAGACCGTAAGCTGACACAAATTATTAATAACTATGTGCTGCAGGATGCGGTGTATGAAGAGCTTGGCTTTCACTCAAACAGTGAGTATGAAGTAGCTATTATTCGAGTTGACGAAGCGACAATCCAAGCATTTGGTGGAGATCGTGACTTAGCTTATTTTTCAATTTTAAACGTGGCTAATGAGCTTTTAGTTGAAAAGGAGAATGGGGTCGCTTTTCGTTATTTATCGCAAAAGGGCGAAATCGTAATGATTTTCTGGGACCATTTCTCTGAAATCAAGCAGCTTTTGAACAAGCTACACAAAGAGATTTTCTTAGCATTCAACGTATGTTGTCCACTTGCTAAGGGGCGTCATGTTGAATCCGTTTCAGTATTGCTAGAATCCTATCAAACAGCAAAAGATGCTTTGTTAGCGAGCAACGTGCTAGCTGACAGTTGCGTTGAGTTCTATGAGAGTGCGGGTAGTTTAAAGAGAGGTAGTGTATTGTTAAATTTGATGGACTACAATACAAAGATTGTAGAAGGAATGCAAATAGGCAAAATAGATGCATTTACAACGATTTTTGATGAAGTGAAGAATGCTGTGAAGCAGGCCAATTATTTATCTTTAAAGGAGTTGTTGCATATTGAAAAAGAGTATCAGCTTCTTAGTGAACACTGGTTAAAAAAATACGAGATTTCATACAATGCGCAAAGTCACTATGAGAAGGCGCTGGCCGCTTTTTTTGATGTGAAAGGCAGATTTGACTTCGATAGATATATGAATCGAAAGCAAAGAGAGATTGTACGCTTTTTAAATATTGTGAAGCGAGATAAGCAAAAAAACAACCGCGATATTATTTATGAAATTGAGCAGTTTTTACAGATGAATTATGATCGAGACGTTAAGCTTCAGGAAATTGCAGAACGCTTCTATTTAAGCAGAGAGTACATTTCAAGAAAGTTCAAACAAGAATTTCAGGAAAACATTTCTGACTATATTGTAAAAGTTCGAATGAGCAAAGCAAAGTCCTTATTAAAAAATGAGCAGCTGAAAATCTATGAAGTAGCAAATATGATTGGGTATCAAGATGATAAATACTTTCGCAAAGTGTTTAAAAAATTAGAAGGATTAACTCCAAATGAATACCGCCAACTATCCGTTTAAAAAAAGCCTCCTTTGCAATAAAAGGAGGCCTTTTTTTAGTATGACGTCTGTCGTCAGACTTCTATTTACATAAATACACCGACAAGAATAGCCGTAATGAAGCTTGCTAATGTTCCACCAATGATTGCGCGCAAGCTGAGTTTCGAAACTTCTTTTCGTCTAGAAGGGGCTAAAGAACCTAAGCCGATAATAAGCTGTCCAATTGATGAAAAGTTCGCAAAGTTACATAAAGCAATTGAAAGAACTGCTACGGTCTTTGGCGATAGCTCATCCATCACTTCAGTTAAGCTTAAATACGCAACAAATTCGTTAGCGGCAAGCTTCGTTCCGATAATAGAAGCAGCTTGTAAAGCATCTGAGAAAGGAATACCAATAATAATAGCAAAAGGATAAAATAAATAGCTGAAAATGGTTGCTAAATCTATGTTTACAAGGCCTAGTGCCCCGTCAACCAACGCAAGAATACTAATGAAAGCAATTAAAAGACCACCGATATTTAAAGCTAGCATTACACCGCTTGCTGTTCCGTCTGCCATCGCTTCAAACACATTTGCATGATTGCTTTTTTCCATTGCTACATTTTCTTTTGTTTGAGACTCTTCTGTTTCTGGCAACATAACTTTTGCAATAATAATTGAAACAAGAGGTACGCTAAAGACAGCGATGAGCAAATATTTCATATCAATTCCCATTAAAGAGTACCCAACAAGAATTGCACCACTGGCAGAAGCTGTTCCTCCTACCATAACAGCAAAAAGCTCAGATCTTGTAAGCCTGTCAAGGTAAGGTTTTACGAGTAAAGGAGCTTCAGCAAGCCCTAAAAATGAGTTTCCAACCGCATTAAACGTTTCAACTTGCGTAGTGCCAAGAGCTTTTCCTAAGATAATTCCGACAATGCGGACAAAAAAAGGAATGATTCGTAAATAGTAAAGTGCAGACACTAAAGCTGAAATGAAGATAATAACGGTTAGTACGTTAATGGCAAAAACAGAAGTAATATTGGTGTTTTCAAAAAAACCACCGAACACAAACTGAACACCTTCATTGCTATAATTAATAACTTTTTGAATACCTAATGCCATTTTTTTAAGAAAAGTTTGACCTAGAGGTACTTTAAGAACAAAAAGTACAAATAAAATTTCGAGTGAAAGACCTACGAGAACCGTACGCCAAGGAAAAATTTTTCGATTTGTACTTAAAAGCCAGCTGACAAACAAAATTGCTACAAGTGATAGTAGACCGATAAGATAAGACATGATGGAATCCTCCTATAAAAAAACTGCTTCCTCCAAGCTATAGGAGAAAGCAGCAGTAAGTCTTACCTCATACGTACCGCTTTCCCTTATAGTCTAACAATTTACGGTTGTTAGGTAGAAACTTGCGATCCATATTATCGCGATTATACAAAGGAAGCGTATAAAAATGTGTTTTCATTCTATCAATATGACTATTGTATGACAACATTAAATTAATGTATTTTAAGAAGTTTATATATTATAAATATTCTTTTTTCATAGAAAAGCGATAACATATATGTTAGCCATCTAGTTAAAAGGGAGGGGCTAAAACATCAAATTTCCTGTTTTTAGATAAAAAAAAGGAGAGAGAATAAAAAATCGCTCTCCTTTTTTGGATTAGCCATAATATTATGGCATTTATTACAAAAAAACTATGAATTTATGCGGGTGTTAATGATATTATGAAGTAGTTGAAATTTAACCTAGGGGATGAAGTAACTGGATGAAACTATCTCAGTTAGAAAAGGAGATTCGTGCTTTACAAGATATTATCTATCGCTTGGCAAAGGAAACGAATGAGTACTCTTATGGCACGATTCTAAAAGTTAGCCAGGAGTTAGATAAAAAAATTTTTTTGTATCAAAAATTGAAGAATTCATGTGATTAAATGAATAGTTTTCTTTCTCTGTAAGCAAAATGAGTATGCGCGGCTCAACTAAAATTGCTTAAATACGTTAGAAAAAGGTCTTTATTTGTTTGATAATTGAAAAGAATAGCATAAATACTGAAGGTTACGTCAAAAAGGCTCTGTTATAAAACAGAGCCTTTTTGATGTAACCGCTTACTATTTCATAACATCTACACAGTTATCGCATTTATTTCCATAGCATTCATGCTGCTCTTCAATCTCTTGACCGCATTCTAAGCACTTTTTAGTTGGTAGTTTTTTGAAAAAATCAGACATTTTTTCTAACATCTCCATCGCCTCCGTTTGTTTGTTATTAACATTGTATTATAACAGTTTTATTTTGGCAACTGTGTTTTAGAACAAAAATAGCCCTTTTTTATAAAAAAATGTAATTTGTTATATAACAGTTAGTTATCTGTCAATTCTTGTTCCATCCTTTTTTGTTTAGATTTTAAATGGACCTGGGGTATACTAGGGCTAAAGGCATTCAGAAAGGGAGGACAACTTGGATGAAAGTAACAGTTGTTGGTTTTTGGGGTGGATACCCTGGCGTGTCAGAAGCAACCTCTAGTTATTTATTTGAACATGATGGCTATAAGTTGTTAGTGGATTGTGGAAGTGGAGCACTTGGACAGTTGCAAAAGTACGTAGCTCCACAAGAACTTGACGCAGTTATTTTATCTCACTATCATCATGATCATGTTGCTGATATTGGCGTACTTCAATATGCTCGATTAATTCAATCTTACTTAGGAAATGATGTGAAAGAATTACCTATTTATGGACATACATACGATCAAGCAGCGTTTGAAAAGCTGACACATTCTGGCATTACAAAAGGGGTTTCTTATAACCCTAATCAATCGCTAGAAGTTGGACCATTTACCATTACATTTTTACAAACAAAGCATCCTGTGACATGCTATGCGATGCGAATTTCTGCTGGAGATAAAGCTGTCGTGTATACAGCAGATTCTAGCTACATTGATGCGTTCGTGCCTTTTTCACAGCAAGCTGATTTAGTAATCTGTGAATGCAACTTCTATGCTCACCAGAATGGAAGCGGGGCAGGGCATATGACGAGTACCGAAGCAGGGAAGTTAGCACACGGTGCTAACGCGAAAGAACTAATGCTAACGCATCTGCCACACTACGGAGAAGTAGAACAATTAGTAGTAGAAGCAAAAAACGAGTTTACAGGGAACGTTTTTTTAGCAAGTTCAGGATTACAATGGAATAAGTAGGAGGATAAAAGAAAAATGTTATACATTAACAATGGAGATATACATGACCCAAGAATTAATCTAGCAATCGAGGAGTATGCGCTTAAGCATTTAGATATTAACGAAACGTATTTATTATTTTACGTGAATGAACCGTCTATCATTATTGGTAAAAATCAAAATACAATTGAAGAAATCAATACGAAATACGTAGAAGATCAAGGAATTCATGTTGTTCGCCGTTTATCAGGTGGAGGTGCTGTGTACCATGATTTGGGTAACCTCAACTTTAGCTTTATTACGAAAGATGATGGGGAAAGTTTTCATAATTTCAAGAAATTCACGGAGCCTGTTATTGAAGCATTAGCAAAACTGGGAGTAAACGCAGAATTAAGTGGCCGTAATGATATTTTAGCCGAAGGACGTAAAATTTCTGGGAATGCACAGTTTTCAACAAAAGGTCGTATGTTTAGTCATGGAACGCTTTTATTTGATTCTGAAATTGAAAATGTTGTATCTGCGTTGAAAGTAAAAAAAGATAAAATTGAATCCAAAGGTATTAAGTCTATTAGAAGTCGCGTAGCAAATATCAGTGAGTTTTTAACGGATAAAATTACCGTAAATGAATTTAAACAGCTTATCTTACGCTACATTTTTGATGGAGAAGAAAATATTAAAGAATATAAGCTGACTGAAAAAGATTGGGAAAAAATCAACGAAATTTCGAACGAGCGTTATCAAACGTGGGAATGGAATTATGGGAAATCACCAAAATTTAACGTGCAGCATGCTCACCGTTTTCCAGTTGGACAAATTGATGTGCGCTTAGAAGTAAGCAAAGGTACCATTACACAATGTAAAATTTATGGAGACTTCTTTGGAGTAGGAGATGTTAGTGAAGTCGAAGAAAAGTTAACGAACATCCGATACGAAAGGTCGAGTATTGCAGCAGCATTAGAAAATGTTGATGTGAAGCACTATTTTGGGAACGTTGAAAAAGAAGAGTTTATTGATCTTATTTATTAAGAGCGTAAAGCAGGCTAGAAAAGAACTTAATTCTTTTCTAGCCTGCTTTTTATTTATATAGTAAGAAGCTATAAAAAGTAAGAGAACTATAAGAGCTGCAGTAATCGTTTGTAATGGAGAAAATTTAAAGTCAGTCTTATCTTTATAAGAGTCTTGTCAACGATAGATAAAAAAAAGTATAATATAGTAAGAAAGTTTCCAATATTACGCCTAAATAATGAATGGTTATTCATTCATTATGGCGAGAGGAGGAGAATAATTGAATTTGTCGTTACAGCTTCATACCACTGCGAAGCAGTATCCTGAAAAGATTGCATACGTGTTTTTGGATGAGGAAGTCACTTATGCTGATCTTGATACCTCTATCACTTTATTTGCAAACGGTTTAAAAAGGTTAGGAGTTCAAAAAGGAGACCATATTGCATTATTACTTGGAAACTCACCGCATTTTATTATTGGATTATATGGTGCTTTAAGAGTTGGCGCTACAGTTATTCCGATTAATCCAACCTACACGAAAGGGGAAATCACGTATGTTTTACAGAACAGTGATGCAAAGGTAGCTATTACGCTTGATCTTTTAGTACCTTTGTTGGAAGAAATGAAAGCAGAAATATCTGCGCTTGAGCATTTGGTTGTTTGTGAGAGTAGCCTTCAAAAAGAACACAATTTTCTATCTTCAAATGATATTCATTCGTTTTCATCTATTGTACAACACCAAGACGTTACATATAAATTCCCAACACTTGATGAAGATGACACAGCTTTAATTTTATATACTTCTGGAACAACAGGTAAACCAAAAGGCGCTATGCTTACTCAGAAAAACGTCTATCAAAATGCTAAAGACGTCGCTGATTATTTAAGTATTAATGGCGAAGATCGAGTAGTAGCTGCATTGCCAATGTTTCATGTTTTTTGCTTAACTGTTGCGCTGAATGCCCCGCTGATGAATGGGGGCACAGTTTTAGTGATGCCTAAATTTAGTCCAACTATTTTCTTTCAGCTTGCGGAAGAGAAAAGAGCAACAATTTTTGCTGGTGTGCCAACGATGTATAACTTCCTTTTACAGTCGAATAAGGGTGCTCAAGAAAAAGTGAAGACGCTACGTTTATGCATATCTGGGGGAGCATCAATGCCGGTGGCTTTATTAAAAGAATTTGAAAAACAATTCGGAGTGGTTGTTGCCGAAGGATATGGCTTATCAGAAGCATCTCCGGTTACGTGCTTTAATCCGATTGATAAAGAGCGTAAGCCTGGTTCTATTGGAACTTCCATTATGAATGTCGAAAATAAAGTAGTTGATGAAATAGGAAGAGAAGTTCCCGTAGGAGAAGTGGGAGAGTTAATTGTTAAAGGTGCAAACGTCATGAAGGGTTACTATAAGCTGCCGGAGGATACAGCTCATGCACTTCGAGATGGGTGGTTGTATACAGGTGACTTGGCTCGTATGGACCCCGAAGGTTATTTCTATATTGTAGATCGCAAAAAAGATATGATTATTGTAGGTGGATATAACGTGTATCCAAGAGAAGTGGAAGAAGTGTTGTATTCACACCCTAACGTTGTAGAAGTGGCAGTACTTGGTGTTCCAGATCCTGTATTTGGTGAACAAATTAAATGTTACGTTGTAGTTAAAGATGCTGCTGTTAGTGAACAAGACCTACTTGATTACTGTCAACTTCACTTAGCGAAATATAAAATTCCAAGTAGCATTACGTTTTTAGATGAGTTGCCGAAAAATGCTACAGGGAAGATTTTGCGAAAGGCTTTACGAAAAGAGTTATTAGGAAAGTAAATAAAAAATTGAAAGCGATTTCAGAATAGGGGGGTACTATGGAATCTATTGTGTATGATAAGGATAAACAAGTCGCCACAGTTATTTTAAATCGTCCGGAAGCGATGAACGCATTTAACTACGACATGCTATGTGAACTAGAGCAGGTGGTAGAAAAAGCTCGTATTGATCCAGATGTGCGAGTGGTGAAGTTTATCGGTGCAGGTGAAAGAGCATTTTGCGTGGGAGCAGATTTAAAAGAAAGAAAAACACTTACTGACCAAGAAGTAAAGCGGAATATTTTTAAAATTGGTGAAGTGTTTTCTAAAATTGAACAGCTTCCACAACCTACGCTTGCCGTCATTAACGGTTATGCTTTTGGTGGAGGAATGGAGTTGGCTTTAGCCTGTGACTTTCGATTTGCTGCAGCGGATGTAGGACTTGGATTAACTGAAACAAGCTTGGGAATTATCCCTGGTGCTGGTGGAACTCAAAGATTGCCTCGCATTGTTGGAGAAACAAAAGCACTTGAGCTAATTCTAACAGCAGAGCGGTTACTAGCACAGGAAGCAGAAAAGGTTGGATTAGTGACAAAGGTTAGTCCACTCTATGAATTAAACGATGTTGTTGACGGTTTTATTAGCCGTATATTAGCAAATGCACCAATTGCTTTGCAACAAGCAAAGTTTGCTATTAAAGAAGGAATGAAAGTAGATTTGCAGACGGGATTGCAAATTGAACGGAAAGCGTATGAGTTAACGATTCCAACAGAAGATCGTATTGAAGCTTTAACAGCTTTTGCAGAGAAAAGAAAGCCTGTCTTTAAAGGAAGATAAATAGAATGAAAGAGAACTGTCGATAGCGGCAGTTCTTTTTCTATGGAAAAGGATAACGGGAAACCTCCCTATATAAAGTAAAAGAACCCAATAATTTTGTTCTAAATTTCAGAATGAAACCTACAATAATAATAGCTGATAACTGTTTGTACACTTTTGGATGGTTTTAAAAGGAGGGGTTTATATGAAAAAAATTGTACTTGGTTCGTTTACTTTATTTGTTGTATACGCTGTATTAATATGGCTTTATTTATTTCAATGGAGCGATACCTCTATTCCTGATGCGTTAAAAGGGACAAGTGTTGATCCGGCCACTTTTATGAATGAGAGAGAACTTGTATTAGCACAAGAATATTCACAAATAAAAGATTTTTTATTTTTTCTCTCTGTTCCATATGAATGGTTGGGCTTTGTTTTAGTTCTAGTACTGGGATTCTCGCGTAAATTTAGTAAGTGGGCAAAGGACATTACGAAAATGAGTGCTTTGCAAACTGCTATTTACGTATTCTGGCTATCATTGCTTTTACAGGTGTTTACGTTCCCGCTTGATTGGATTAGCTACAAATTATCGATGGCCTATAATATTACAACGCAATCTTTTACAAGCTGGATGAAGGATATGACTATTGACTTTTGGATAAGTCTTATTATGATGTGCTTAATCGTGTTTGTTCTATACACTCTAATTAACAAGTCGCCAAAAAGATGGTGGCTTTATGCATGGCTATTATCAATTCCTTTTACACTATTTATCACATTTATTCAGCCGGTCGTCATCGACCCTTTATATAATGACTTTTATCCGCTGAAGGATAAGCAGTTAGAAGAAAAAATTCTCCACTTAGCAGATGAAGCATCTATTCCTACGGATCATGTATATGAAGTAAATATGTCTGAAAAGACAAATTCAATGAATGCGTATGTAACAGGGATAGGTGCAAACTCAAGGATTGTACTATGGGATACCACTTTAAATAAATTAAGCGATAATGAAATTTTATTTATCATGGCTCATGAAATGGGACACTATGTGAAAAAGCATATCTATGTTGGAATTGCCAGTGCTCTAGTGCTTTCTTTGGTTGGGTTATGGATGACAAAGAAGCTGTCAGACATGATAATGCGTAAGTGGGGGACTAACTTAAAGGTTAAATCATTTCAGGATGTATCATCATTACCTCTAATCTTACTGTTGCTCTCCATTCTTACGTTTGCGGTTAGTCCAGCTACAAACTTATTATCTCGACACCATGAAGTGCAATCAGATACTTATGCTTTAGAGTTAACGGAAGACAAGGAAGCGGCGGTCAAAACGTTTCAAGCACTCAGTCGTTCAGGTCTATCTCAGGTAAACCCTCCGTTTCTTGTGAAAGTATTTCGTTATAGTCATCCAACCATTTTAGAAAGAATTGAGTTTATGGAAGAGCATAATAAAGAAGAATAACTGTTATAAAGAAAGTAAATATAAGTAAAAACCCACTAACAGCAAGGGTTTTAGGTGTGAAACCCTTGCTTATATAGAAAATTCGTAAAAGCAAGGGTTCATCTTTTGAATATACTGTTATATAATAATCATTGTAAAATATTATCTGTTTTATAACAAAATGATAAGGAGGAGTTGTGACTCTCATAACATGTAAAGTTATAAAAATAGCGGAGCGTTTCATATTACTTAACAAAGAAGCGGATGCATCCCAATATACGCTGAATAAAATCCAACTTTCATTCTTATAACTCTCACACTTATAAAGTTGATGTGTTGTTTCTAACAAGTACATGTAAGCGGATTATTAGCTAGTAAAGAAGTTAAAAAGAAGAGAAAATCGCAAGGGGGATATTAAAGTGAACGATTTAAGAGTAAAGCAATTAGAGGATAGTTGGAAAGATGATGAGCGTTGGAGTGGAATTGAAAGACCATATTCAGCAGAAAAAGTAATTGGTTTAAGAGGCTCGATTGATATTGAACATACATTGGCTAGAAGGGGTGCCAATAAATTTTGGAATTTGCTTCAGACAGAAGACTACATTCATGCATTAGGAGCATTAACTGGAAATCAAGCTGTTCAGCAAGTCAAGGCAGGGTTAAAAGCTATTTACTTAAGCGGCTGGCAGGTAGCGGCAGATGCCAATTTATCCGGCCATATGTATCCTGACCAAAGTTTGTATCCAGCTAATAGTGTTCCGCATGTTGTAAAAAGAATTAATCAAGCGCTCCAACGTGCCGACCAGATTCAACATTTAGAAGGAGAAGGAGAAGTGGATTACTTTGCTCCAATCATTGCGGACGCTGAAGCTGGGTTTGGTGGACAGCTAAACGTTTTTGAATTAATGAAAGGTATGATTGAATCAGGTGCATCTGCTGTTCACTTTGAAGATCAATTATCTTCTGAAAAGAAATGTGGTCATCTTGGAGGAAAAGTTTTACTTCCTACGCAAACGGCAGTTAAAAATTTGATTGCTGCTAGATTAGCTGCAGATGTTATGGGAGTTCCTACTATATTAATTGCTCGTACTGATGCAGATGCTGCAGATTTAATCACAAGCGATATTGATCCGGTTGATAAACAGTTTATTAGAGGAGAGAGGACTGCAGAAGGTTTTTATCGTACAAAAGCTGGTTTGGACCAAGCAATTGCCAGAGGGTTAGCTTATGCACCGTATGCTGATTTAATTTGGTGTGAGACATCTGAGCCTAATTTAGAGCAAGCACAACAGTTCGCGGATGCAATTCATGAAAAGTTCCCTGGTAAAATGTTAGCTTACAATTGTTCACCTTCGTTTAACTGGAAGAAAAAACTTGATGCAAAAACAATTGAAAAGTTTCAAAGCGAAATTGCGAAGATGGGTTACAAGTTTCAATTTGTTACGCTAGCTGGATTCCATGCGCTTAACCATAGCATGTTTGAGTTGGCTAGAGGATATAAAGATAGAGGTATGGGGGCTTATTCAGAACTGCAAGAGAGAGAGTTTAGTAGCGAAGTAAATGGCTATACGGCAACAAGGCATCAACGAGAGGTAGGCACGGGCTACTTTGATGAAGTTGCTCAGGTTGTATCAGGTGGTACATCATCTACAACAGCACTAAAAGGATCAACGGAAGAAGAGCAGTTTACAAGTAATTAATATTAAGAAGCAAAAAACACAAGTGGCTTTCACTTGTGTTTTTTGCTGTGAGGGGAATTATTCCTTTAATATAATTGAAAATTTAAACTTATTACTTTGGGATTGCCAAGCAGTATTCTATTTGTTATATTAATAAATGTTCTTAACGAACAGATAACAAGTAAGTTAAGAATAAAATGAAAAACAAAAAAGTTGTTGACAACGAGTTGATAACTTGATAAGATAGTAAAGTCGCTTAAGAGCGACGGTTGAACTTTGAAAACTGAACAAAGCGACAAACGTCAACGTTAATTTTTTTAAACTTTTATGAGCAAGTCAAACATTTCTTCGGAGAGTTTGATCCTGGCTCAGGATGAACGCTGGCGGCGTGCCTAATACATGCAAGTCGAGCGAACTGATTAGAAGCTTGCTTCTATGACGTTAGCGGCGGACGGGTGAGTAACACGTGGGCAACCTGCCTGTAAGACTGGGATAACTCCGGGAAACCGGAGCT